>JALVEU010000070.1 GCA_027030565.1 Gammaproteobacteria bacterium
AGGATGACCTGGGTGCGTTCCCCGGGCAGCCAGGGATCCACGTTGGGATTGGCGATGCGCAACTCGCGGAACCCCACGTGGTAACGTCGTGCCACTTCCAGCAGGGTCTCCTCCTGGCGTGTGGCTACGTGCTGCAGCTCACCCACCACGGCCTCGCCGGGGGGTGGCAACAGGAATTCCCGCGCCGTGACGGTGGCCGATACGGACAGCAACCCGACCCACAGAAGGAGCCGGAGCACTGTGGGGATGTGATGGAGGTGCATGATGATTCGTACGGAAGATGACTGAGGCACTGGACTGGCACCACGTGGAGCAGTGGGCTCGCGCGGGGTGGCGGGTCGTCGTCCATGAGGCCGCCGATCCGGCGCGCGGAGGGCTCCATTATGCCTGTATACAGACCCCCGCGGGCCCGCTGTGGTTCGCGTGGCAGGATCGGCTCCTGTGTTTTGCTGGATTTGCCGCCGGCGCCGACGAGTTTCTGGAGGCCCGCGATCTCGCCAAGGATGCCCTCGCGCAGCGGGCGCACGTGGTGCCCGCGGACCTGGTGCCCCCCCGCGGTGCGGTTCACGTGGCCCTGCAGGGCACGGCGTTTCAGTGCCGGACCTGGCGGGCACTGCTGGCGATCCCTGCAGGGCAGACCGTCAGCTATGGGCAGCTGGCCGCCCGAATGAACCGTCCGCGCGCCGCGCGGGCGGTAGGTACGGCGGTGGGCCGCAACCCCGTCGCGCTGTTCGTGCCCTGTCACCGCGTGGTGGGCGCCCGTGATGCCGGGGGTTATCGCTGGGGTCTGGGAGTCAAGCGTGCCTTGCTGGAGTGGGAACGGGGCTTCGCGTGAACGCAACGCCGGCACCCAGAATCGTCAGCGGAGGACAGACCGGGGTGGACCGCGGGGCGCTGGATGCCGCCCTGGCTGCAGGCGTCCCGGCCGGGGGTTGGTGCCCCAAGGGTCGTCGGGCCGAGGACGGCAGGATCCCGCTGCGCTATCCCCTGCGTGAGATGCCCACCGCAGACTATGCGGCGCGTACCCTGCAAAACGTCCTCGACAGCGACGGAACCGTGATCCTCCACTTCGGTGCACTGCGAGGCGGCACGGCCCTCACGGCCCGCTACTGCCGGGAGCATGGCAAGCCATGCCTGCTGATCGATGGTCAGCGGGCGTCGCCCGCCCAGGCCGGAGCCCGTATGGCGGAGTTCGTACGCCGGCATCGGATCCATACCCTCAATGTCGCGGGTCCCCGGGCGAGCAACGCACCCCAGGCCCAGGACTACGCCAGGGCCGCAGTCCGGGAGATGCTGCGCCGTTTGTCCCCGCAGCCGGAAGGCGCCATGGACTGAGCCTGCGGCTCGCTTGCGAGGAACGCCTCTTGGGCCCGCGAATCTAAAGATCGTGGGCGGCGTCTTCAGCCGTCTGAGTCCATTCGGTCTGACGGAACGGGGCACAGGCTCCAAAGGAGGCGAGGATGCTCAACCGCAGACTGTTCTTTCTGTTTCCCGACGTGGAGCACGCCCGGACGGCCATCCGCGAGCTGGAGGCCAGTGGCGTGGGCCGTGCGTCGATCCACGCCGTGGCCGCCGATCCGGCGCGCATCGCAGATCTCCCCGACCCCCGCACCCCCGAGCGCGCCGACGCGCAATGGCGTCTGGAGCACCGGCTCTGGCGCCTGAATCTGGGGGTGTTCTTTGCGGCGCTGGCGGGACTGGCGTTCGCGCTCTGGCTGGAGATCGCCTGGGCGGCCATGCTGGCCCTGGTGCTCATGTTGGTCACGTTCGGCGCCGGGGCCTGGTTCGCGCTGCGGGTCCCCGACGCCCATCTGGACGAGTTCCGCGAGGCGTTGGCCCATGGCGAGATCCTGCTGCTAGTCGATGTGCCACCGGCCCGAGTGCGCGCCATCGAGGCCCTGGTGCACCGGTACCATCCCGAGGCCGCCGAGGCCGGGGTGGGCTGGAGCACCGGCTGAGCCGAGGGTGGGCGGTCGGTCCCATGTGGGCCGGGCGCTCACCCGGCACGCGATAAAGGGGGATGTTTGATCGCAAGCATGGTTTGCTAATATCTGCATCAAATATGATGATACGTGTTTCCACAGATCGCCCCATGCCCTGGACGCGCAAGCTCCGCCAAGGCGGCCTGCCGGCACAGCCGCGGTGCGCTGTCGCAGGGTACGGGTCGGAGGACGGTTTTACATGGCACAGACACCAGGCGAGCCCGGGCTTCCCCCGCAGCGCGGCATTGCACCCAGAGCGGGGACCGGAGCATCCAGCGGGGGCCCCTCCAGCGAGGTCCTCGCCATGGAGCGCTTCGCCGAGTGCTTCGAGCGCAGCGCCCGGCGCTGGGAGATCGTCGTTTATCCCGCCATGTTCGCCTTCGTGCTGCTGGCCGGTTACGGCTTCTATCTCATCTACAGCCTGACCACCGACATCCACATCATGGCGCAGCGGTTCGACCCGCAGATGGGGGCGAACATGCACGAGATGGCCCAGAGCATCAGCGAGCTGTCGAGCTCCATCGACAACATGGCCAAGGACATGCGGACCATGACCGTGGCCATGGAGGAAATGAACGTCAAGATGGACGATCTGAGGCCCATGCGCGAACACATCGCCGCCATGGATGCGAGCATGCGCGCCATGACCGTGGCCATGGACCAGATGCGCGTAGTGGCCGGCAGCGTCGGCTATCAGATCGGGCGGCCCATGTCCATGTTCAACAGCTTCCTCCCATAGGCGCCGGGCGATTGCTGCTGGGGCTCAGCGCGGATCCGGGAACGAGTCGGAATCCGGAAGCTCCTTTTCCATCGCCTGAAGGCCCGCCCGGGCGCACGCCTCGTCCAGGTGGGCCCCCGGCGCGCCGCCCACGCCGATGCCGCCCACCACAGTCTTGCCGATGCGGATGGGCAGCCCGCCCCCCAGGATCAAGATCCGCTCGTTCATGTCCTGCAGGCCCTGGACCTGGGGCTTGTGGGCGATGAGCTCGGCGAGCTCCTGGGTGGGAACCTTGAGGCTGGCGGCGGTGTAGGCCTTGCGTGTGCTGCTGTCCACCGTATGGGGGCCGGCGCCGTCGGCGCGCGCCAGCGCCCGCAGCACCCCTTCGCGGCTGACCACCGCCGCGCTGACCGCATAGCCCTCTTCCTGGCAGTGCACCACGGCTGCATACACCGCGCGCAGCGCCGCCTCCAGATGCAGCGCCGGGGTGTCCTTGCCGGGCTCTTCGGCGCTCAGGTTGCCCAGCGGGATCATCACCGCCAGGGCCGCGATTATGGCTTTGCTTTTCATTGCGTTTCCTCCCTTCGGGATGTGGAGGGCCGCCGCACACCTGTGGCGAGTGGCATGCCCACCAGCCGCGCGATGAACACGGCGATGAACATCTGGCCCACCAGGGTCTCCACGACCACGAGGGAACGGACCGCCGGCGAAGCGGGCGTGATGTCCCCGTAGCCCAGGGTGGTGAGCGTGATGAAGCTGAAGTAGGTCAATTGTCCCACCAGGGCGGAATGGCCTGGATGGTCGAGCGGGGGCATCCGTAGCGAGCCGGGCGCGAGGGTCTCGGCGAGGGCATACAGCTGTGCCCACAGCAGTCCGAGGAGCAGGTACACGCAGATGCCCCCGTAGACCAGGTCCCGTGTGGCCTCGCCTTGGCGCAGGATGAACACCAGCAGGGCAGCGGCCACGGCGCCCAGGAACAGGGCTGCGCAGAGACTCGCCAGGACCTCGAGGCCCTCCCCGGGCCGGACCAGCGCCCCCCACCACGCGGCCAGTGCGGGGCCGAACAGGGCCAGGGCCACCACGCGCCAGCCCCGCTGGCGATACAGCGAGAACACGCCCGCCAGCAACACCAGCGAAAAGAGCAGGCTCACCAGGAGTGCACCCGGCCGGGACCCCGCAAACCCCGCCGCCAGAATGAGACCCAGCAAGGTTGCGAGCAGGGAGGCGAAGCTGAACCACCTGCGGCGGAAGAAGTGCACGGCTTGCCGGTGACGCATCGGTGGTCGGGTGGGCCTCGGTCTGCGTATTGAATCACGGCCTGCAGGTGAAAGACACGCCCGTGGGGCTCGGTTCACCGGTAGGCTCAGGGCAGGGACCGCCATTGGACGCAGGCAGCCCATCCCCTCTTCGGCCCTTTCGTACGGCCCCCGGAAAAAGGATGTTTGCGAGGGTTCGTATACTGGCAGCCGTGCATGCCTCGGACATGAGACCCAAAGACGGCGAGACATGGCCACCCTCTATGATCTTAAACCGCGTTTTCAGGCGCTGCTGCGCCCTTTGGTGCGCAGGCTGGCTGCCTTGGGGGTCACTGCGAACCAAGTGACGGTACTCACCTTGGTGCTTTCACTCTCTTGTGGCCTGCTGTTGGCGTGGCAGGCCGAGCGCTTATTGTGGTGGCTGGTCCTGCCGCCGTTTCTGCTGTTGCGCATGGCGCTCAATGCCATGGACGGCATGCTTGCTCGCGAGCATGGCATGGCGGGCCCCCTTGGGGCGATGCTGAACGAGCTCGGCGACGTAGTGGCCGATGCCGCATTGTACCTGCCGCTTGCCTTGGTTCCCGGCGTCTCCGCCACTGCAGTGGTGCTGGCGGTCCTGGGGGCGGTGCTCACGGAGATGGCCGGCGTAGTGGCGGTGCAGATTGGGGCTTCGCGTCGCTACGACGGCCCCATGGGCAAGTCCGACCGGGCCTTCGCCTTGGGCCTGGCTGCGACACTGCTCGCTTCGGATGCCGTACCAAGGGTATGGATCTCAGGGCTCCTCTGGTTGGTCGTGGTGCTTGCCGGTGTCACTGCCTTCAATCGCGCCAGGCGGGCCTTGCGGGAGATCGGAGCGTGAGCCTGGAACAGGCCACTGCACCGGTGCTCGTTACCCTGGGCGTGGTGCTCGCGGCGCTGCTCGGGGCCCGGTTGTGGCTGTGGCTGCGCGAGGGCCAGCTACCCGAAAGCATCCGTCGGGAACTGGCGCAGCGCATCGCATCGTGGTGGGTCATGGTTGGGGTTTTCTCCGTGGCCCTCCTGCTGTCGCGTACGGCGTTCCTGACGTTTTTCGCGTTCGTGAGCTTTCTAGCACTGAAGGAGTACTTTTCGCTCATTCCTACACGCCGGGCGGACCGGCGGGTCCTGTTTTGGGCCTATCTGGCCGTTCCGGTGCAGTACTACTGGATCGCCGACGGATGGTACGGGATGTTCATCATCTTCATCCCGGTCTATCTGTTTTTGTTCCTGCCTTTCCGCATGGTGCTCACCGGCGAGACGCAGAATTTTCTGCGCTCGGTGGGGACACTGCACTGGGGATTGATGACCACGGTGTTCGCCCTCTCCCACTTGGCTGCGCTGCTCGTGCTGCCCTTGCGCGAGACCTTTCCAGCAGGTCCTGCAGGTCCCGTGTTCTATCTCGTGCTGCTCACTGAACTCAACGACGTGGCACAGTACGTCTGGGGTCGGCTGCTCGGGCGCCGACGCATCGTCCCCAGCGTGAGCCCCAACAAGACCTGGGAGGGATGGATCGGAGGCGTGTTGACGACGGCGGCGTTGGGCGGGGCGCTCGGGCCCTGGCTGACTCCGTTGGGATGGATCGAAGGCCTGTGGGTCGGGTTGGGTGTGGGAGCGGTGGGCTTCGTGGGCGATGTGGTGATGTCGGCGCTGAAGCGTGACCTGGGCGTGAAGGACACGAGCTCCCTGATCCCCGGACATGGAGGCGTGCTCGATCGGCTCGACAGCCTCATTTACACTGCCCCGCTCTTCTATCATTTCCTGCGCTATGTCCATGGAGCCTGATGCCGCCCGGCGTCCGCCCGCGCGTGCATTGCGCTGGGCGTTTTTCGTCCTGCTCGTGCGTCCCTTGGTGCTCCTGATCCTGGGCCTCAACGTACGCCACCGCGAGCGCCTGCCCCGGACCGGGCCCGCAGTGTTGGTGGCCAATCACAACAGCCATCTCGATACCCTGGTGCTCATGTCCCTGTTCCCTTTGCGCCTGCTCCCGAGGATCCGCCCTGTGGCGGCGCTGGACTATTTCCTGCGTACCCGGCCGTTGGCGTGGTTCGCCACGCGCATCATCGGGATCGTGCCCGTGCCCAGGGAGCGGCCGCGCAAGGGCGAGGACCCATTGGCACCCCTGGATGCCGCATTGATGCAGGGCGAGATCCTCATTCTGTTTCCGGAGGGTACGCGCGGCGAGCCGGAGCGCATGGCGGGTTTTCGCAAAGGCGTGGCGCGGCTCGCCGAACGGCATCCGCACGTACCCTTCGTGCCGGTGTTCATGCACGGGTTGGGCAAGGCGCTGCCGCGGGGAGAGGCGATCCTAGTGCCGTTTTTCTGCGATGTATTCGTGGGCGAGGCGTTGTTTTGGAGCGGCGACCGCCGGGGCTTTATGGCACGGCTGACGGCGGCCATGGATGCCCTGGCTGCCGAAGGCCGGTTCCCGCCTTGGGAGTGACAGCCCGACAAGCCATCTGTTCGGCCGTTCGGCCCCTTGTGGCTTCGCCATGTTGCCGATTCATCGGAGGGGCGACTTGGATTATTGGGTCGTGGACGCTTGGCCCCTACGCCCCTCGGGGCAGGGGCGATCGCCTGCCACGCGTTTTTCCGAGGCCGGCGGTATGATCGAGCCGGGGTGTGGCACAACGCCGTGGACGGTGGGATCCCTGCCATGAACGAGGCCATCCAGACGGAGACCCCGGAGCTGCCGTTGGGAGTATACCGCGCCCGTTTCCGGGCGGATGCCGCGCAGCATCTGCCGAAATGGACCGGATCGGCCTGGCGGGGCGTCTTCGGCCGTGCCCTGCGGTGCGCTGTCTGCGTGACCAGGGCCCGTAGCTGCGAAGGGTGTCTCCTCCTTCGGAACTGCCCTTATCCCTATCTGTTCGAGACCCCGCTGCTGGCCGGTTCCGGTGCCCCCACGCCCTATGTCTTGGTCCCGGGAGAAGCCCGGCGGGGCCATGGAGAGGGTCCGGGTGAAACGGTGGCGTTGGGACTCGTGCTGATAGGCGAGCGCGCATTGGGCATGCTCCCTTACGTCATTCATGCCCTGGAGCGCGCCGGTGAGCGGGGGCTTACCACGCGGCGCGTCCACCTGGCGCTGGAAGGGGTGCAGGCGTGGGACAGTGGGGCGGGGGCTTGGCGTCCGATCTACACACCTGGTGCGCCGCTTGCCGGAGCTTCCCCACTGCATGTTGCACCGCCGCCCGTGCCGCGACGGCTGACTGTGCACTTGCTTTCGCCGTTGCGGATGCGCACCCATGGGTGTTTGTTGCGCCCGGAGGCCATGGATTTCGCCCAATTCTTCCGGGCCGTGGCGCGGCGTATCCAGGCCCTGGCTCGCGTGCACGGTGGAGCCGTGGACTCGGCGGTGTATCCCAGGCTCGTGCGCCTGGCAGCGGAGGTGCCCCTGGTTGATCCGCAGCTCGAATGGCGCGACTGGGTGCGGTATTCCTCCCGGCAACGGACCCGCATGCGGATCGGCGGGGTCATCGGCCGATTCCTGGTGGAAGGTGCGAATCTCGCGCCATTCATGCGATCACCCCAAGGCTTGTATATGCAAATGCTAATGATTATCATATGCGACATATTCCGGCTTGCTCTAGTCGGTAGGGCGCCCTGGGCTCGCTGGAGTTGTTTGCGTCGCGTCACGTTTATTGCAGAGGGGGTATCCATGGCTTCACCCAAATCAGACGGCGGCTGCGATGGTTGTTGCGCGCGCTGTCCAAAACGCCTGCGTGCGGGCACAGCGGTTCGCGAAATCTCCATCCGTGTATCGTCCGAGGAACGGGCTGCAGGGGCGCGCAGGCGGCCCTGCAAGGCAGGCACATCGTAGTTTTTCGCCTATGGATGCGAATGCGTCTCATATGCGTCAGTGATGTATGATCGGGAGGATCTTACGATGCGCTTCGGTTTCGTAGGCGGCCGATGCTGTGTGGTCGCCGTGGTGACACTGTCTGGGGTGGCTGGGTGTAACGGGGAGCGCGCCGATGGCCCGCCGCCGGCGGTCACAGCAGAAGCGCTGGGGGAGCAGCTGTTTTTCGACACCTCGCTGTCCGAGCCGCCGGGGCAGTCCTGCGCCAGCTGCCACGAGCCGGGGCATGCCTTCACGGATCCGGACAAGGGGGTGCCCACCTCCGAGGGCGTGCATGCCGACCGCTTCGGTGACCGGAACACACCCACGGCCATGTACGCGGCGTTCAGCCCGGCGTTTCACTTCGACGAGGCCGAGGGGTTGTGGGTCGGAGGCCAGTTCCTCGACGGCCGGGCCGCGACACTCGAGGAACAGGCCAAGGCTCCGTTTCTGAATCCGCTGGAGATGGCCAACCCGGACGTGGAGTCGGTAGTGGAGAAGGTCCGTGCCGCCGTTTACGCCCCGTTGTTCGAAGCGGTCTACGGCCCGAGGGCGCTGGACGATCCGGAGAGGGCCTTCGAGCGGGTCGCCGAAGCCATCGCGGCCTTCGAGCGTACCCGGGTGTTTGCGCCCTTCAGCTCGAAGTACGACGCTTTCCTGCGCGGCGAGGCCCAGCTCACCGAGCAGGAGCTCCGCGGACGGGCGATCTTCGAGCGCCCGGACAAGGGCAACTGCGCGGCCTGCCATCCGAGTCGGCCGGGCCCGGACGGTGCGCCGCCCCTGTTCACGGACTTCACCTACGACAACCTGGGCGTGCCGAAGAATCCTGGCAACCCGTTTTATGAGAACGATCCTGCATTCAACGCCGACGGTGCAGACTACGTGGACCCGGGTCTGGCCGACACGGTGCAAGCCATCCTGGAGCGCGACGGCGCGCTGCCCGAGGGCACCGCGCCAGAGGCCGAGCGCGGCAAGTTCAAGGTCTCGACCCTGCGCAACGTGGCCGTCACCGGCCCCTACATGCATAACGGCGTGTTCACCACCCTGCGCCAGGTGGTGCAGTTCTACAACACGCGCGATCTGCATCCGCAGCGCTGGGGTCCGGCCGAGGTGCCGGAGACCGTGAACGCAGAGGAGCTTGGCGACCTGGGGCTGAGCGACCAGGAGGTGGACGATCTGGTGGCATTCCTCAGGACGCTGACCGATAGGTATACCCCCTGAACATGAAATGTTTGCACCGACATCACCAGTCTGTGGCCGTCGCGAATCGCTCCGGCCGCAGCCCCACAACGCACTGGAGCACACGCATGAAAGGCGACGATCGAGTCATCGAGCGATTGAATCAGCTGTTGGCGGGCGAGCTGACCGCCATGGACCAGTATTTCATCCATTCGCGCATGTACGACGATTGGGGCTTCGACAAGCTCTACGAGCGGACGCGGCACGAGATGCTGGAGGAGCAGGAGCACGCAGACCGGCTGATCCGGCGCATCCTGTTTCTCGATGGGACACCTGACCTCACGCGGCGCGATCCTGTGGCGGTCGGACGAACCATCCCGGAGATGCTGGAAAACGATCTCCAGCTGGAGCGGGCAGTCGTGCAGGCATTGCGCGACGCCATCGCGCTGTGTGAGTCGGTTGGCGATTATTCCAGTCGCGAGATGCTGAAGTCGCTGTTGCACGATACCGAGGAGAACCATGCGTACTGGCTCGAGCGCCAGCTAGGCTTGATCCGCAGAGTGGGCCTGGAGAACTACCTTCAGGCCCAGATGGGCTGACGCGCCTCCGTCGATTCCCGCCTGGCCGTGGCATTCTCCCTGGGGCCAGGGTCGGGCGGGATTTTTCAGTCTATAGGCCCGATCAGCGCAGCGCATCGGGCGGAACGGCCCTCAATGCCGGGTGCGCTTCGGTTACCCAGCCTCTACCCATGGGGTAGCGTGGAAGAACTCACCACAGAGGGCACAAAGATCACGGAGCGTTTGCGAATGGTGCCCAGGGTTTCCCTCCTCCGCTTGCGGGGGAGGGCCAGGGAGGGGGTAAAGGGCACACGCGCCTGCCCCCCTCACCCTAACCCTCTCCCCCTCGGGGGAGAGGGGACAATCAGGACACATCTTCCATGATCATGGGTGTGGCCAACGGTCACATGAAAGTTAGGGGCGGGTTTGAAACCCGCCCCCTACGGTGTACCGTCATCGGCGCCGGCCCAGGGTGCGGGTGTGCCGGCGCGCTGGTACAAGGCGCGGAGCACACCGCGCATGTCTTCGGGCAGCCGCGCCCAGGCCTGGGCGGCGATGGCTTCGGGCAGGCCGAAGCGGGCCTCGGCGACGGCGCCGGTGATGGCGCCCAGGGTGTCGGCGTCGCCGCCAAGGGAGATGGCGTTGCGCACGGCGTCCTCGTAGTCCGAGGCCTCCAGCGCGCAGACGAGGGCCTCCGGCACGGTGCCCTGGCAGGTCTCGTCGAAGGTGTAGGTGGCGCGGATCGCCTCGACGCTGCGCTCCAGGTCGTAGCCGCATAGCTCCGCGATCGTCTCGCGCACCGCTGGGGCGCCGGCACCCTGGCGGAACAGGAAGACGGCCGCTGCTGTGGCGGCGGCGCCTTTGAGCCCCTCCGGGTGGTTGTGCGTCACCGCGGTCACCCGTTGGGCCATCTCCAGGCATTGCTCCAGGCTGTGGGCCAGCAGGCCCGCCGGCGAGACGCGCATGGCCGCACCGTTGCCGAAGCTGCCGTAGGGTGCCGTCTCGTCGGAGAACAGCCATTCGTGGAAATACCCGCCGTAGCCGGCATCCGGGTAGCGGCGGCCCCAGTCCTTGAGGGCTTCCACCGGGTCGCGCCCGTGGAGCAGGGCGTCGGCCACGGCCACCGTGAGCACGCTGTCGTCGGTGAAGAAGGCGTTCTCCGCGAACAGGGGCTGGAAGTCCTTGCGCTTGATGGGGGCGAACTCGTAGACCGAGCCGATGATGTCGCCTGCGATGGCGCCGAGCATAGAGGCGCTCCTTTCGTCAGGTCGGGTTCACGGGCCGCCGTCTTCGGCCGCAGGGGGCGGCAACTCGCCGTCGTCGAGCTCCAGGGCCGGGATGGCGGGCAGCGTGGCGCCGATGAGGCCCCGCATCTCGCCGTACATGCCCACGGTGTGGGTCACCACGCGCTCGATCTGCTTCTCGCGCTCACGCCAGATGCGTTCCATGGCGCGACGCTCGCGGGCGAGCTGGTCCTGCATGGCGGTGAAGGCCTCGACGATGCCCTGCACCCGCTGGCGGAACTGATCGCCGGCGAGGTACTGATAGAGCAGCTCCATCTTCTCCTGCTTGCCCTCGGCTGCGGCATGGGCGAAGGCCACGCGGATGAGCTGCTCGCGCAGGGCCACGGCCAGGGCCGGCCAGGACTTGGGGTCGCAGACCCAGACCCCGTCGATGCGCGCGAAGCCGTGCACGCCGTCGGGCAGGGCCACCGAGACCAGCACGGCAAGGCCCGCGTTGCAGGCGCGCTGGTCGTCTTTGAGCTTCGCCAGCCAGGCGGGCTGCCAGTGCTTGGTGTTCTTGGTCTCCCAGACGATGCGCCCGCAGTCCCGCCCCTGGGTGTCGAACACGGTGTGGATGAGGTCGGCACCGCGCACGCCCTTGGGCACGGGCTCGATGCGGTCGTGGGGGAACTGGCCCCTGAGCCGGCGCTCCAGGTCCAGCTCCAGCACCTCGCCCTGCAGCTCCTGGGAGCCCAGCTCGCTGCGCCGCTTGGCGTCCTCCAGCGCGCGGCGCAGGTCCTCGATCTGCTTCTCCTTCTCCTTGAGCTTGAGGTCCTGTTCCTCGGCGAGCTGCCGGCGCAGGCGTGCCTCGAGCTCGCGACGGGCCTCGGCCTGCTGCTCACGCAGGCGCTGCTCCAATGTTCGGCGCTCCGCGTCCAGGCGGCGTTGGAGCTGCAGCTCCAGGTCGCGTTCCTTCTCGGCGACCTCCTGCTGGCGCTTGCGCAGCGCGAGCTCGGCGGCCTCGGCCTCGCGCGCCTTCTTGCGTTGCGCGGCGAGCTGCTCCTCCAGCATCCGGCGTTCCGCCTCCCAGCGGCTGCGCGCGGCCTCGGCCTCGTGCTTGAGCCGGGACTCGATCTGCGCGCGCAGGCTCGCCTCCAGCTCTTTGCGCAGGCGGCGCTCGGTCTCCTCGCGGATCTGGGCGGACAGGGCCTCGGAGATGGGGATTCGGGTCCCGCAGTTGGGGCAGGTGATGACGGTTTCGGCCACAGGGTGTCCTCGCTCTGTGGTGGGTCGCGTGCGACACAGTGTGCCTGGTGGCACGCCCGGATGGACAGACGGCAAGCTTGCCGGATCAGAACGCCACGATGGGGTCGGACTGCTCGACTACATGGGTGATGCGCTCCCCGTTCCAGTGATAGACCAGGTGCGGGCCCTGCACCGGCAGCGACACGGTCACGGGACGCAGCGCCGCCAGGCAGTCGCCGCCGCGATGGCGTACGCTGCGGTACACGATACCGTAGGCATCCGGGTCCTGCTCGAGCAGCCAGCGTGTGAAACGCTGGGGCCGGGTATAGCACTCGGGATCGTGAAGGTCGTCGAAGGCGGGATCGCGCACGTCGTAGCAGGGTTTGCGCACCTGGCCGATCCACGCCCGCATGTGGAAGTCCTGGGCGGGGACCCCGCGCTCCCGCGCGTGGCGCTCCTTGTGATAGACGGTTTCGTGGATGGCGGTGCGCAGGGTACGGCTGCAGTAGTAGATGCCGATGCGCCCGTCGGAAAAGCGCGTGGGCATGCGGGTGTGGGTGAAGGCGCCCATAACGATGCCGGCGTTCGGGCCATGGACCATGTCACCGGGCCGCACCAGGCGCAGATCGCCGGTTTCCTGTAGGACGCGGGGATCCACGCGGGCGGTGAGCGCCCACAGCGCTCGCTTCTCCGCCTCGTTCAGGTCGAGGCGCTCGAAGAGGTCGATCCTGGGGACCTGGGTGGGGATGATGCGGTATTGGCGGCGCCAGCGGATGCGACGCTGCGGCGGCAGCGGCCAGGGCTCGGTCATGCACCGCCCCGCTCCGCGTCGAGCATCTCGTAGACGTCGGCCAGGGCCTTGAGCTTACCCGTGAGCATGTAGTCCAACGGGGAGCCGGTGCCCCATGGGCGGTACATGGCCTCGGCGGGCAGCCGGCTCGGGTTGCGCAGCCAGGCCGCCTGGCTCTCGGGCGTATAGAGCAGGTTGAGCATGGCGTAGATACCCGCGAGGTAGGCCAGCCGGTCGAGCTCGTCGTCCGAGAGGCTGCGCACGGCGGCGGGCTTGCCGGCGCGCAGGTCGTAGAAGCGCGAGCGGCTGGGATTGCCGAGCAGGCGGCGCGCCTCGTTCACGTTGAGGCCCCACTCCTTCACGATCCGGAAAAAGGCCTTGAGCCCAGCCGCCGCCTGCACGTCGCGCGGCACCTCGGCCAGACCGGCCGCGGACTCTGCCAAGTCGTCGAGAGCAAGCTCCATGCACGGGCCTCCTTGGCCAGTATTGGACGATGTTCAAATTATAGTCCAAATCCGGTTGCACCTGAGAGGGCTTGGCGGAAGATCGCAGGGCGAACGTCGGCCGGTCTTTGCCGCCTCATGCGCCTCCGGGCCAGCGCCAGTTGCGGATCTCTGGCATGTCCTCGCCGTGCTCGGTGATGTAGAGCCGGTGCGCGACCAGTTTCTCGTGCATGGCCTGGTGGATGTGGCCGGCCACGTCGGCTAGGGCCGGCACCCGGTCGGCCACGTCCATGACCAGGTGGAAGCGGTCGAGATCGTTGCGCACCACCATGTCGAAGGGCGTGGTCGTGGTGCCTTCTTCCTTGTAGCCGCGGACATGCAGGTGGGGATGGCAATGGCGCCGGTACATGAGGCGGTGGATCAGCCAGGGATAGCCGTGGAAGGCGAAGATCACGGGAACGTCGGTGCCGAACAGGGCATCGAATTCCCGATCCGGCAGGCCATGCGGATGCTCCTCGTGCGGCTGCAGGGTCATGAGATCGACCACGTTGATGACGCGGATGCGCAGCTCGGGTGCCATCCGGCGCAGCAGATCCACGGCGGCCAGGGCCTCGATGGTCGGCACGTCGCCGCAGCAGGCCATGACCACGTCGGGCCTGCCGCCCTGGTCGTTGCTGGCCCATTCCCAGATGCCGATGCCGGCGGAGCAGTGGGCGATGGCCGCTTCCATGTCCAGCCACTGGGGCTCGGGTTGCTTGCCCGCCACGATCACGTTGACCAGATTGCGCGAGTTGAGGCAGCGGTCGGCCACATAGAGGAGGCAGTTGGCGTCCGGCGGCAGGTAGACCCGCACGATGTCGGCCTTCTTGTTGACCACGTGGTCGATGAAACCGGGATCCTGGTGCGAGAAGCCGTTGTGATCCTGGCGCCACACGTGCGAGGTGAGCAGGATGTTGAGCGAGGCGATGGGCGCACGCCAGGGAATCTCGTTGCACACCTTCAGCCACTTGGCGTGCTGGTTGAACATGGAATCGACGATATGGATGAAGGCCTCGTAGCAGGAGAAGAAGCCATGGCGGCCGGTGAGCAGATAGCCTTCCAGCCAGCCCTGGCAGGTGTGTTCGGAGAGGATCTCCATCACCCGCCCGTCGGGTGACAGGTGCTCGTCGTAGTCGTAGCGCTTCGCCATCCAGGCCCGGTCGGTGACCTCGAACAGGGCCGAGAGCCGGTTGGAGGCGGTCTCGTCCGGCCCCACGACCCGGAAATTGCTGGGATTCAGTCGCATCACGTCGCCCAGGTATTTCCCCAACCGGCGGGTGGCCTCGCCCAGGTGCTGGCCTGGCGCCTCGATGGGCAACGCATAGTCACGATAATCAGGCAGGCGCAGGGGCGTGAGCAGCAGGCCGCCGTTGGCATGGGGGTTGGCACCCATGCGCCGCCCGCCCTCCGGTGCCAGGGCCGTGATGTCCGGCCGCGGGGTTCCGTTTTCGTCGAACAGTTCTTCCGGACGGTAGCCTTTCATCCACTGCTCGAGGATCTTCAGGTGTTCGGGCGTGGTGGCATCCGGTATGGGCACCTGGTGGCTGCGCCAGAAACCTTCGACCTTGAGGCCGTCGACTTCCCTGGGCCCGGTCCAGCCCTTGGGTGTGCGCAGGATGATCATGGGCCAGCGTTCCAGACCGATGAAGCCTGCCTCGCGGGCGCGTTTCTGGATGGTACGGATCTCGCCGATCACCCGGTCCAGGGTCTCGGCGAGCTGATGGTGCACGTCCATGGGTTGGTCGCCCGAGACGACGTAGGGGCGATAGCCGTAGCCTTCGAACAGGCTGACCAGATCTTCCTCGTCGATGCGTGCCAGCACCGTGGGATTGGCGATCTTGTAGCCGTTCAGATGC
>JALVEU010000071.1 GCA_027030565.1 Gammaproteobacteria bacterium
GCTTCGCCCATGTTGGCCGAGGCGTGCATGGAGAGTACGCCCCGGCGGGGCAGCAGGTAGTTCATCACCGTGAAGATGGATTTCTTGATCTCACCGGCATAGGCGGTGCCGCCGATGAGCACCAGGCGCTTGCCCAGATGCAGCAGGATGAAGGCCTCGGAGCGGGTGCCGTGGACCGTCGGTCGGGCATGGAAGTGGGGGGCGTGGATCACGGTGAACCCCTCGTGCTCCACATCCAGTTCCCGGCCGAAGTTGCTGGGCCGAATGAACATGTTCCGCGCGAACAGACTGTGCCAGGCGTCCTGGGTGATGACGCGCACGGGCATCTCGTAGTCGGGATTCGCGCCCACCAGGCAGTCCTGCACGTAGACCTGCCGGCCCTCCAGATAGGTGCACACGTGCTCATGGAGCAGGTCGAAGCGCTCTTCGGAGAAGGGCTGATTCACTTCGCCCCACCAGATGTGCGCCCGGCTGGAGGGTTCGTCCACGATGAACTTGTCGCGGGCGGCCCGCCCGGTGAAGTATCCGGTGCGCACCACCAGCGGGCCGAGGTGGGCCAGGTGCCCCTCCCGCCGACGCACCGCCTCCTCTACCAGGGCGGCGGTGCTCAGGTTGTAGAAGATCTGCTCCAGGTTCTGGAGCCCAAGGCGGGCCAGCACGGCACTCAGACGTGCGGTCTCAGGCATGACGACTTCCTCCCCCGGTGAACGTAAACCGGTCGCGCTGCCCAAGTCTAGGGCGGAAGGCGTCAGGGGTCGAGCCGCTCCATCAAGTAGCACAGACAGTCCTGCCTCACTACGCGCTCGTCCAGGGTCAGCATGGAAGGCATGGCGGGCCGCACCAGGGTGAGCAGCCCCGCCTCCACCGCGAAGTAGCGTTCGGTGACCGGCCGGCCCGCCTCGTCGAAGGCGATGAGGCCCGTCCCGAGGCCCTCGCGCACCCGACCGAAGACCGTTCCCGCCGGCAGTTCGCGAAAATTGAAGTGGTCGATGTCGGGTTCGAACACCAGGTCCGCATCCGCCTCGCCGAAACTGAAGCTCACTTCCTCGCGCACCTTCACCTGGGCCACGGTGTGGAACAAGTCGATGTCGTGGGGCGCCACCGGATGGTTCGGGACGCGGGACAGATGCAGGCACGCCTCCACGTATTCAGCGGCGTGCTCGATTCCGTGTCTCTCGCCGGGCCGGCCGCATTCGAGCGTCACCGCGGGGCAGAGCTCGGCGAAGGCCATGGACTGCACGCCCCGTGGGCGGAGGAAATACACCACCGTGCGCCCGAACAGGGTGGCCAGCTGGAGGAACGGGGATTCGAGCCGGTTCACACAGGCGTAATGCGGGTTGATGCCGGTGTTGTTGTGGATGTCCACACTGGCGAACACCCCCCGGCTGCGCATGCGTTCGAAGACTTCCCGCACCAGTGCGGCCTCGGGCGAGCCGTCCTCCTCCCCGCCCGGCCAGATGCGGTTGTAGTCGGGTTGCCCGTCCAGGCGGCGCAGACCATGGCGTGCAGCCGCCACGTTGCCGAAGAAGACCGACAGGGCCCGTGGCAGGCCCTGGTCGTGGTACTGGGCGAGCACCTGCTGTATGGCCTGCAGCCCCACGGGCTCGTTGCCGTGCAGGAGCACGGAGACGAACAGGGGGGGTTCGCGTCGGCCCGGGAGGTGAACCAGCGTGGGGCCCGGCAGGTGGCGATACAGCTCGCGGGCCGTACAGTGGAGCACCGGATCGGGCAGGTGGTCCAGCTCGGTGAGCGTCACTGCGGCGGGGGTGTACTGCATGTCAGTCCCACTGGTGTACCGGTTGCTGCCCGGCTTGGTTCTCGAGATATGCGCGGGTCAGGCCGGCCATGTCCCGTCCATGCCGGGCCACCCAGGCCCGCTGCCAGTGTGCGCCGGTGCGCCGCGTCGCGGCGCGTGCCCGGATCACGTCCAGGTAGGCGTGTGCCTGCGCACGGTTCAGGCCCAGGTCGAGCAGGCCTGCAGCGGCCAGGTCGAGCAGTTCGCCCAGCAACCAGGCGCGGAGGCTGCGCCGCTCGCCGTCGAACCACTGAATGCGGGCATCGAGCCCCAAGCGGGCCGCCTGATAGAAGTTGTCGCGTGCCGCGGCGAAGGGCAGGCGCCGCTCCAGGCATTCGGGTTCCATGCACAGCCCCGCCGCCAGACCATAGTACAACGCGGCGTTGGCGATGGCGTCCCGGATGGAGGTGGGCCCAGGGAGCACGCGGTGCTCGATGCGAAAGTGCGGACGGCCGTCGGCGTCGAAGCCCACCAAGGGGCGATTCCACCGCCAGATGGTGCCGTTGTGCAGGCGCAGATGGGCGAACTGCTCGGGTGGTGTGTCCGGAAAGATGGTGGGCAGGAGCACCGGATAGTGCTCCAGGTTCTCCCGGAAGCACTCGGCGATGCTGTGGCGCAGATAACCGGTGCCGAAGATGACTCGACGCAGGGGCCCGCGCGCGGCGTCGCCGTAACCGCCCACCTCCACGGACTGCTCGAACAGGGGAATGCGCGTCTCGTCCCAGAGGTCGCGTCCGAACAGGAACGGGGCGTTGGCGCCGCAGCCCACCACGATGGCCGAGGCCGCCAGCGAGGCGTTGTAAAACCAGTGCGCCCGGGCGGCGGGTACCTTGAAATGGATCTGGAACGAGGTCGCCGCCGATTCCAGCATCACGTCTCGGTGCTCGCTCTGCAGATGTTCTCGACCGATGATGTCGAGCCGCAACGGCTCGCCGCCACGCATGCGCAACACTTGTTCGTTGAGGGCCCGATACCGCTTCAAGGGGGTCATGTTGCGGGGCGAGAGCGCCGCATCGTCCACCGTGGGCAGGATGCCGATGCTCACCAGCTCGGCACCGATCTCATGGGCGGTGGCGCAGGCCCGGTCCCAGATGCGGCGCAGTCCGGCCTCCAGGCGCTGCAGGCCGTCGGCCCGCAGGCGCTCCGGGGGGTTGTTGAGCTCCAGATTGAACAGGGCCAGCTCGGAAGTCGCCTCCGGAGGGCCCATGTGGGCGAGGAAGTCCTGGTTGCAGGGTGCCGGACTCATGCGGGCATCCACCAGCCACGCCTCCAGCTCGAAGCCTCCGGTGGGCGGCCCGGGGGAGAAGCGGCCCCGTTGGATCCAGGCCTCCAGCAGCCGGGTCTCCTGGGAGAGACGGGCGCGGAAGCGTTCGAAATCGGCCGGCGTGAACCGGTCGCTGGTGATCTCCTGGCCCATGGGCGGGGCGGCGGTATACGGCTTGAAGGGTTCGGGGCATTCTAACCCAGTGGCCCCCAGTTTCCGCGTGGCCCGCGGCTGCGCCGGCGTTCAGTGGGCGGCCCGGTGGCGCAGCCGTGTGAGCGTTGCGCGAATGGCCTCGATGCGCCGGATGCGCAGGACCGCACCGATCTCCGGGCCGGCGAGGCCGTCGGTCATGACGTCACGCGGTTGGATGCTCCGGGCGGCGTCCAGGAGGCGCAGGAACGCCGCCCGCTGCGGATAGGGGCGCAGCTCGTGCCCCTTGCGGCCACGATGGTCCGCCTCGCAGGCGAGCAACAGGTGCCCGAAGCGGGCGGGGTCACGCAGGGCGTTGCAGCGTTCGAGCACCTTCATGATCGTGCCGGGGCGCAGTTCCATCACCCGGTGCACATGCAGGTGCCAGCGGGCCGCCAGCATGCCGAGTTCCCGGAAGCGGCGGGGCGCGCGCAGCCGCCTGCACAGCCCTTCGACCAAGGGGACTCCCTGCGCCTCGTGCCGGCGGTGGCTGGGCCACTGGCTCCGGGGCGTGACGCCCTTGCCCAGGTCGTGGACCAGGGCGGCGAAACGCACCGCACGGCTCGGAGTGAGCCGTGCGGCGGCCTCGATCACCCGCAGGGTGTGGAGCCCGCTGTCCACCTCGGGGTGCCAGCCGGGACGCTGCGGCACCCCGAACAGGCGGTCGATCTCGGGGAACACGCGCGCCAGCGCGCCACAGTCGAGGAGGGCCTCCACGAAGCCCCCAGGGGCCGGCTCGGCCAAGGCCCGCACCAGCTCCTGCCAGACGCGCTCGGGGACCAGGGCATCCACCTCGCCGTCGTCTACCATGCGCCGCATGAGCGCGCGGGTCTCGGCGGCGATGCGGAAGCCCAGAGGGCGATAGCGCGCGTAGAAGCGTGCCACCCGCAGGACGCGCACGGGGTCTTCGGCGAAGGCCTCGGAGACGTGGCGCAGCACCCGGCGCCGCAGGTCCTCCAGACCGCCGTAGTAGTCGATGATGCGCCCCTCTCGGTCCCGGGCCAGCGCATTGATGGTGAGGTCGCGCCGACGCAGGTCCTCGCGCAGGGTGACGTCGGGGGTGGCCTGGAATTCGAAGCCATGGTAGCCAGGGGCCACCTTGCGCTCGGTGCGCGCCAAGGCGTACTCCTCGTGGGTCTCCGGGTGCAGGAACACCGGAAAGGCCTTGCCCACGGGTTTGTAACCCTGGGCCAGGAGATCCTCCGGGCGCGCGCCCACCACCACCCAGTCACGCTCCTTGACCGGCAGGCCCAGGAGCTCGTCGCGCACCGCACCGCCCACCAGGTAGACGTCCATGGGGGTATGCTACCCGATGCGCCGGGAGGTGACCGATGCGAGGCCGCAGGCCGGAAGGGAAACGTGAGCATGGGGGGCGGCGTGTGCGGGTGGTGCTCGCCGCGGGTCTCGCACTGTTGGCCGTGGGTGGCTGCACGGAGCTGCCCTACTATGCGCAGGCCGTCGGCGGCCATCTCGCCATCATGCGCGCCCGCGTACCCATCGAGACGCTGTTGGCCGACCCGGCCACCGATCCGGTACTCCGCGGCCGTCTGGCCCGGGTGCAGGAGGCGCGCCGCTTCGCCCTCGGCGAGCTGGGTCTGCCGGACAACGGCAGTTATCGGGCCTACGTGGCGCTGGACCGTGAGGCGGTGACTTGGAACGTCTATGCCACCCCCGAGTTCTCTCTCGAACCCAGGCGCTGGTGCTTTCCGGCGGTGGGCTGCGTGGCCTACCGGGGCTACTTCGCCGAATCGGCGGCCCGGGCCTACGCCAGTGAATTGGCCGCACAGGGTTGGGACGTGTACGTGGCACCGGCGAGCGCCTATTCCAGTCTGGGCTGGTTCGAGGATCCGGTGTTGAGCACCATGCTGCAGCGGGGCGAGCTGTCCACGGTCGGTGTCCTCTTCCACGAGTTGGCCCACCAGCGTGTCTACGTCAAGGGGGACACCGCCTTCAACGAGTCGTTCGCCACGGCCGTGCAGCGGGCCGGGGTCCGCCGCTGGCTCCAGGCCCGGGGCGAGGCGAAGCGGCTGGCCGCCTACACGCGGGCGCTGGAGCGGCGTACCGCGTTCCTGGCGTTGCTGCGCGAGACGCGCGCGCGCCTGGCGGCGATCTATGCCCGGGGCGGCGCGCCGGCCCGGCTGCGCGCGCAGAAACGGGCGGTGCTGGAGGACCTGCGCGAGCGCTACCGCAGCCTTGCGGGAAACTGGGCGGACCATGCGGGCTACGACCGCTGGTTCCAGGGCCCTCTCAACAACGCGCGTTTCGTACCCGTCGCCCTGTACGGCGACCTGGTGGAGGATTTCCTGGGGCTGCTGGAGCGCTGTGGCGGAGACTTCCGGCGCTTCTATGCCGAGGTGGCGCGCATCGGGCGGCTGCCGCGGGCCGAGCGCCCCACGGCGCTGCGCCGGTCGGCCTGCACGGCCCCGACGCCCTGAGGCGCATCAGGACTGGGCCAGCCAGCGCGTGGTCCGCAGTTTCTGCAGCTGTGCCTCGCGGCCTCCGCGGCCGGTGAGATACTCGGGCACCACAGACTCCAGGGACGTGGTCATGCGGATCCCGCGGCGGCACACACTGGGCACGGTGAGCGAACGGTAGTTGTCCAGCGTGAACGGCTTGCCGGGCATGTGCTCCAGGATCCGGGCCTGGAGGCGGGAGGCCCAGTCGGGCAGGCCGAGGATCCAACGGTGCAGGCCCAGCACCCGGGCACAGTACTGCACCAGGGCCTTGAGGGTGTACTCCCGGGGGCCACAAAGGTCGAAGCGCTTGCCGAAGGCCTCGGGGTCGTCCAAGGTCTCGAGCATGAAATCCGTCAGATCGCCCACGTAGACCGGCTGGAAGCGGGCCCCGGGACAGGCCAGGGGGAAGACGCCGGGCGCCCAGCGCAGCAGGCGCGCGAAGCGGTTCATGAAGCTGTCGCCCGGACCGAAGATCACCGAGGGGCGGAAGCTGGTCACCTGCACCCGCCTGCCGGCGTGCGTGAGGACGTAGTTCTCGCCTTCGCCCTTGGTGCGCAGGTAGAGGCTGGGTCCGCGGGCCGCATCGGCGTTCAGCGCGCTCATGTGGAGCATGCGGCCGATGCCCAGATCGTGGCAGGCGTCCAGGAGCTTGCGAGGCAGCTCCACGTGCAGTTCGCGGAAGGTCTGCCCCGGCCTGCCGCGCCGCTCGTTGAGGATGCCCACCAGGTTGATCACCGTGTCGCAGCCGTCCAGGTGGGTCCGCAGGTCCTTGGGTGCGAGGACGTCGGCGTGGATGAGTTCCAGGGTGGGCAGCACCGTCAGGTCGCGGTGGCGGTACGGGTTGCGCGTGAGGACGCGCAGCGTGTGACCCCGTGCGGCCAGCCGTGGCAGCAGGTGGTGTCCGACGAAGCCGGTTCCCCCGAGGATGCCGATGGTGCGCTTCTGGTTCATGTTCTTCCGGGGTGTCTGCTGGAGGCTCGCCATTTTACCCCAGGCGCACAGTGGGCTTGGGCCCCGCGCCACTCGGGAAGTCGCGGAGTGCTACTCGCGTGGGTCCCGGCGCCCCGGCGGTTCCACGAGCATGGCCGCCGAACGCGGGGTGTGGCCGGTCGTCCGGTCCGTGTCCACGGGGCACTGCGGGCCGGCATGGCACCCGGAACAGCCCGTTGCGGCGTGCCGACGGCGCCGCCACCAGCGGACCAGGGCACCGCCCACCACCAGCACCACGATGCCGAGCGCGAGGGCCTCCTGGGCGGCCGGATCCTGCCACCACGCGTTCATGAGGCCAGCCGGGTGCCCAACTGATAGACGGCCATGGCGCTCAGGTAGCCCAGCGTGGTCATATAGGTCCAGGCGAAGGCCGCCCACCCCCAGTGGTTGGTCTCACGCCCGATGGTGACCACGGTGGCGGCGCACTGCAGGCAGAAGGCGTAGAAGACGAGCAACCCCAGGACCATGGGCAGCGTGAACACCGGTCGCCCATCGGGCCAGGTGGCGCCCGCCAAGCGGCGGGCCAGGGCCTGGCTCTCCTCGTCCACCTCGCTGCCCACCGCATAGATGGTGCCCAGCACGGCGATCACCACTTCACGGGCGGGAAACCCCGCGATCACCGCCGCCGACACCTTCCAGTCCCAACCCAGGGGGGCGAAGGCTGGGGCCACCGCTTGGCCCATCCGCCCCAGGTAACTCTGCTCCAGGTAGGCGGCGGCCTCCTCGTGGGCCAGGGAGCGCAGGCGTTCCTGGCGCTGCGGTTCGGGCAGGGTGGCCAGGGCGGCGCGCTGGGTCTCGAAATGTGCGTGCACCTGGGCGGGTCGGGGGAAGTAGGCCAGGGCCCAGATCACCACCGCCACGGTGAAGATGATGGTGCCGGCCCGTTTGAGAAAGATCCTCGCCCGCTCCCAGAGCCGCAGGAGGACGGACTTCAGGTTGGGCAGCCGGTAGGGCGGCAGCTCCATGAGGAAGGTGGGCGTGGGGCCGCGTAGCAGTGTGCGCTTGAGCAGCCAGGCGGTGAGAATGCCGCCGACGATGCCCAGCAGGTAGAGGGCGAGCAGCACGAGGCCCTGCAGATTGATCCACCCCCCGAGATAGGTCCGTTGAGGCACGAAGGCGGCGATCAGCAGCGCATAGACGGGGAGCCGGGCCGAACAGGTCATGAACGGCGCGGCGAGGATCGTGGCCAGGCGGTCGCGCCGGTCGGGGATCACCCGCGTGGCCATGATGCCGGGTACCGCACAGGCGAAGCTGGAGAGCATGGGGATGAAAGACTGCCCCGACAGGCCGCACCAGCGCATGAGCCGGTCCATGAGAAAGGCGGCGCGGGCCATGTAGCCGGTGTCCTCCAGCAGGATGATGAAGGCGTAGAGGATGAGGATCTGCGGGAGGAAGATCACCACGCTTCCCACTCCGGCCACGACGCCGTCGGCGAGCAGACTGGCCAGGGCGCCCTCGGGCAGCTGGGCGTGCAAGAGGTCGGCCACCGTGGTGGTGAGGCCGTCGATCCAGTCCATCAGCGGCGTGGCCCAGGAGAACACCGCCTGAAACACCAGCCCCATGACCAGGACGAACAGGGCGGTGCCCAGAAACGGATGGCTGACCACCCGGTCCACACGGTCCGACAGGCCGGTCCCGACCGGCTGCCGGCGTTCCACCTCGGAGACCACCCGGTTGATCCATTCGTAGCGGGCCCGGGCCTCCAGCGCCGGCAGCGGCCTGTCCCCGCCGAGTTCCCGGCGCAGGGCCTCGATCCTTTCGCGGACCGGTTCCCCCGCCAGCTCGATCAGGCGCTGCTCGGCATATCCGTCCTGGTCGATGAGGGCTCGTTCCACGGCGTAGTCGGAGACCCCGATCCCCTGCGCGCGCAGCGACTGGGCCAGCTCGTGGGCGCGTTTGCGCAGCTCGGGGAGGAGGGCGATCTCGGCCGGGCTGCCGTGGCGCACGGCCGCATCCAGGGCGTCGCGCAGGGCGTCCAGGCCGATCCCCTTGGAGGCCACCGTGGGGACCACCGTGGCGTGCAGCAGCCGACCGAGCCGCTCGGCATCGATGTGGATGCCCCGTTTCTCGGCTGCGTCCACCATGTTGAGGGCGACGACCACCGGCAGGCCCTGTTCCAGCACCTGGCTCACCAGATAGAGGTTGCGACGCAGATTGGTGGCGTCTACCACGGCGAGCACCGCTGCGGGATGGCCGATCTCCTCGTAGGCGCCCGCCAGCACGTCCACTGCCACCATCTCGTCGGGGGACTGGGCGGCGAGGGAATAGGTGCCGGGCACGTCCACCAACGTCACCTCTCCGGAGGCGAGGTCGGCGGTACCCGTGTGCTTCTCCACCGTGACCCCCGGATAGTTACCGGTCTTCTGGCGCAGCCCGGTCAGGGCGTTGAACAGGGTGCTCTTGCCGGTATTGGGATTGCCCACTACGGCGATGATGCGAGCGGCGGCGTGCGGGGCGGGCCTGGGTTGGGCTGCGGGGGCGTTCACGGCCGTGAGGGATGGGTGGAGGGCCGGTGCACGGGGTCAGCGCACCTCGACGGCGCGGGCCTCGTCCCGGCGCAGCGACAAGGCGTAGTCCATCACGCGGATCTCGATGGGGTCGCCGGCCGGGGCGCGGCGTACCACTTCCACCTCGGTGTCCTCGAGCAGCCCCATGCTCATGAGACGCTGCATCACCAGGCCGTCACCGCCGACGCGGACCACACGTCCTTTCTCCCCCGGCTTGAGATCGGCCAGCGTGCGGTTCATGCGGCCTCGCGGCGCAGCAGGCGGGCCAGGAGTCCGCGGCGCTGGCGGGGCGTGAGGCGCTCCACCTGGATCCGCGCGGCCTCCTGGCCGTTGAGGGCCCAGCGGCTGTGATCGACGGCCACCACCAGCGGGTCGCCGGGCTGCAGGACCCGGACCTCGGTCCCCGGCAAGAGGCCACGGGCGTGGAGTTTGTCGCGCAGCTTCGGGTCGCGGACATCGACCGCCGTGATGATGGCCCGTTGGCCCCGATCCAGCTCGCGTAACGTCATGGGGAAATACTCCAAGTGGATGGCACACACAGAACGCTCGGTATGATGAACGGAAACGATAATCCTTCTCATTGACGCAAATCAAGTATATGACGGCGTGCACACCTATGCCCTCATGATTTCCGCGCAGGATGGGGGCGTGGAGGGCCCGAGACCGGGCCGCCGAGACCAGCTCAGGCGTCGCCCGGGCGGTCGCCCGATACGGCGCCGCGGCCCCGTCTGCCCTCCGGGCGCTTCCCGCGGGCCTTGGTGCCGCGCCCGCGCCCGGTGGGTCTGCGGCTCTTGCCATGGGCCGAACGGCGCCGCCGGGCGGGCCGTTGAGGCTCGACGAGCAATTCGTGCGTGACGGGTTCGACAGGGATCTTGTAGCCCACGTAGGCCTCGATCTCCGGCAGGTGGAAGGCATAACGCTCGCAGGCGAAGCTGATGGCGTCGCCCTCGGCGCCCGCCCGAGCGGTGCGGCCGATGCGGTGGACGTAGTCCTCTTCGGACTGGGGCAGATCGAAGTTGATGACGTGCGAGACGTCGGGCACGTGCAGGCCGCGCGATGCCACGTCGGTGGCCACCAGGACCGGGTATTCCCCAGTGCTGAACCCCTTGAGCAGCCGCAGACGCTTCTTCTGGGGCACATCTCCCGAGAGCAGGGCGGTGCGGTAGCCGTTGGCCTCCAGATAGGCGGCGACCTGCTCGGCGGCGTGCTTGGTATTGACGAACACCATGGTGCGCTCTGGCGCGTGACGCCGGAACAGGCCGAGGAGCAGGGCGATCTTCTCCTCGTTGGCGGGGAAGTAGACCACCTGGCGCACGCGGTCGGTGGTGAGCTTGTCGGGCTCGATCTCCACGCGCACGGGATTGTTCATGTGCTCATAGGCGAGTTCCATGACGCGATGGGAGAGCGTGGCGGAGAACAGCATGCTCAAGCGTCGTTCGGCCGGGGGCATGCGCCGGAACAGGTAACGCACGTCCTTGATGAAGCCGAGATCGAACATCCGGTCGGCTTCGTCGAGCACCACCACCTGGATGGCGCGCAGGTCGAACACGCGCTGCTTGAAATAGTCGATGAGACGGCCCGGTGTGCCGATGAGCACGTCCACCCCGGCCTGCAGCCGCTCACGCTGTTCCACGTAGCCGGCTCCGCCATAGACCAGCCCCAGATCGAGTCCGGTGTGGCGGCCCAGGAGCCTGGCGTCGCGGTGGATCTGCACGGCCAGCTCGCGCGTCGGGGCCACGACCAGCGCCCGCGGCTGGGTGGCGCGGCGCTTGGGATGGGCGGGTTCTGTGAGCAGCCGGGTGAACAGGGCGACCAGGAAGGCGGCGGTCTTGCCCGTACCGGTCTGGGCCTGCCCGGCCACGTCCCGCCCGGAGAGCGCCACCGGCAGGGTCTCGGCCTGGATGGGGGTGCAGTGGGTGAATCCGGCTTCCTGGAGGCCCTGGCGGACCGGTTCGGGGAGATCGAATTCGTCGAATGTCGTGTCGGTTACGAGGTTCTCGGTCATAGCCCTCTAGCATACCCCATCCGGCGTGCCGGGGTTGACGTGCATGGTGGACCGGCCGGCGTGCTTGCGGTACCCTTCGCCGCTTTCGGGTGGGGATGCCATCGGGCGGTCCGGGGGCGCGGTCCGGCTTCCGGAGACGCAAGAGACGACCAAGACCACGAGGGTTTGTATCGTGAGCGAAAAGATTGTGCACGTGAGCGACGACAGCTTCGAGCAGGAGGTCCTCAAGTCCGACAAGCCGGTCCTGGTGGATTTTTGGGCCGAGTGGTGCGGACCGTGCAAGATGATCGCGCCGATCCTGGACGAGATCGCCGAGGAATACGACGGCCGGCTCAAGGTGGCCAAGCTCGACATCGACGACAATCCGCAGACGCCGCCCAAGTACGGGATCCGGGGGATTCCCACCCTGATGTTGTTCAAGAATGGGGAGGTGGAAGCCACCAAGGTGGGCGCGTTGTCCAAGTCGCAGCTGACGGCATTCCTCGACCAGAACATCTGAGGAGGCCGGCGGTCGCTCCGAGGCTGGACGGATGAACCATTTGGTGCTACAAGTATCCAACACAGTAGTGACATCCGGTCCCGGACTGTAATACTTAAGCAACCCATTCGTGATCGGCGAGTCGGCATCGCCCCGGGCCGGGGTGGGTGCCTAGCCACATGCGTTCCCCCGCCGCCATTTCCCCCTCCGGGCACTCCCGGCGGCGCGCGGGATGTACAAGGATCCTGTAAGTGTGACCAAAGGAATATCGGCCTCTCAGCCGAAGGAGCCGGCACCGATGAACGGCTCCACCACCGACTCCAGCTCCGCCGCGCCGTTGCGCCGGCGCCGCCCCCGCTCCGGCAACGCCCGAAAACAGGCCCCCTCCACGCCCATGAACCTCAGTGAACTCAAGAAGATGCCAGCCTCGGAGCTGGTCAAGCTCGCCGAGTCCATGGGGCTCGAAGGCATGGCGCGGCTGCGCAAGCAGGACATCATCTTCGCCATCCTGAAGGCCAAAGCCAAGGCCGGTGAGGACATCTTCGGGGGCGGGGTGCTGGAGATCCTGCAGGACGGATTCGGCTTCCTGCGTTCGGCCGACGCCTCGTATCTGGCCGGACCCGACGACATCTATGTATCGCCCAGCCAGATCCGGCGCTTCGGACTGCGCACGGGCGACACCATCACCGGCAAGATCCGCCCGCCCAAGGACGGCGAACGTTACTTCGCCATGCTGAAGGTGGACGAGATCAACTTCGAGGCCCCGGAGAACGCCAAGAACAAGGTCCTGTTCGAGAACCTGACCCCGCTCCATCCCTTGGAGCGCCTGAAGCTCGAGCGGGGCAACGGCAGCACCGAGGACATCACGGCACGCGTGGTGGACATCGTCGCCCCCATCGGCAAGGGCCAGCGGGGTCTCATCGTCTCGCCTCCCAAGGCGGGCAAGACGGTGATGCTGCAGAACATCGCCCAGAGCATCATCCACAACCATCCGGAGTGTTATCTCATCGTGTTGCTCATCGACGAGCGGCCCGAAGAGGTGACGGAGATGGAGCGAATGGTGCGGGGCGAGGTGATCTCTTCGACGTTCGACGAGCCGGCCACGCGCCACGTCCAGGTGGCGGAGATGGTCATCGAGAAGGCCAAGCGGCTGGTGGAACACAAGCGCGACGTGGTGATCATGCTCGACTCCATCACTCGCCTGGCGCGGGCCTACAATACCGTGGTGCCCTCTTCGGGCAAGGTGCTCACGGGCGGCGTGGACGCCAATGCGCTGCAGAAGCCCAAGCGTTTCTTCGGGGCGGCGCGCAACATCGAGGAGGGGGGCAGCCTCACCATCATCGCCACGGCGCTGGTGGACACCGGCTCCAAGATGGACGAGGTGATCTACGAGGAGTTCAAGGGCACCGGCAACTCGGAAATCCATCTGGACCGCCGCATCGCCGAGAAGCGGGTGTTCCCCGCCATCAACATCAAGCGCTCGGGCACCCGCCGCGAGGAGCTGCTCACCGATCCCGATGAGCTGCAGAAGATGTGGATCCTGCGCAAGTTCCTGCACCAGATGGACGATCTGGAAGCGATGGAATTCCTGCTCGCGCGCCTGCAGCAGACCAAGACCAACGACGAGTTCTTCGAATCCATGAAGCGCTGAGGCGCACCGACAGCCTCCGCCGGGAGACCGCTACTCGTCCGTTCATCCCACGTATTTGGAATCCCGCACCCGGACGGCCGATTCCGGCGCCGCGTCACTCCCGTGGGTCCCCTTGCAGCCTGTCGTTGGAACCCGGGTGCTCTCCGGCGTGCGAGAGATAGAGGGCCAACCCGATCAGCGCCACGCCGCCGGCGAAGGCGAGGAGGTCCACGGGGCCCTGAAAGCTCATTTCGATGGCGTGTTCGAAGAACTTCACGATCAGGATCATCAGCACCACCTTGCCGAGCCTGGACTTGAGGTCGTCCAGGTTGCGGATGAACAGCACCCGGGAGAAGTGGCGGGAGGCCCGCGCCGGATCCAGGGGGCTGATGAACAGTTCGTAGAGCCCCAGGGCGAAGATGAGCAGGACCGTGGCCAGCAGGTAGCCGTCGATGACTTCCACCACGTGGGCGATGGATTCGGCACGCAGGACTTTGCGGGCTTCGGCGTCAAGCTCGGGCGAGGCGTAGTCCCCCAGGTGTACGATCAGGTACCAGGCATCGACGCTGGCGATGTAGAACACGGCGAAGGCGGTGGCGAGGCTGGCGAGCACGGCCAGGAGCACCACCAGCCGGCTGTGCCACAGCCCGTTCTCGAACCAGCGCTCCAGACGGCCGGATTGCTGCCGTGGCGGGCTGTTCATCACAGGACCGCCCGTTCGCGCATGACGGCGCGATGCCCAATATCGTGTCGATAGAACGCGCCCTCCCAGTGGATGTGGTGCACCGCCTCGTAGGCCCGCCGTTGAGCCGCGGTGACGTCCTCCCCGAGGGCCGTGACACAGAGCACGCGTCCGCCCGCCGTGACCACGCGGCCTTCGTGCAGGGCGGTGCCGGCGTGAAAGACCTTGACGTCTTCCATCCCGGCCACGCGGTCCAGTCCCTCGATGACGTCGCCCTTGCGCGTGGCCCCTGGATAGCCGGCGGCCGCCATCACCACCCCCAGGGCGCTGCGGTGGTCCCACCGGGTCTCCGCATGGTCCAGGCGCCCCTTCAGCCCCGCTTCCAGCAGGTCGGCCAGGTCCGAGCGCAGGCGCATGAGGATGGGCTGGGCCTCCGGGTCCCCGAAGCGGCAGTTGTATTCGAGCACCTTGGGTGTGCCGTCGGTACCGATCATGAGGCCGGCGTAGAGGAATCCCGTGTATGGAGTCCCTTCCTCACGCAGGCCGGATACGGTCGGTTCGATCACCTCACGCATGATGCGCGCGTGGATGTCGGGTGTGACCACCGGCGCCGGCGAATAGGCGCCCATCCCCCCCGTGTTGGGTCCGCGGTCCCCGTCGTCCCGGGCCTTGTGGTCCTGACTGGTGGCCAGCGGCAGCACGTGCTCGCCGTCCACCATGCAGATGAAGCTCGCCTCCTCTCCGGTGAGGAACTCCTCAATCACCACGCGATGGCCGGCGCTGCCGAACCGGCCGGTCTCCAGCATGTCGTGCACGGCCCGCTCGGCCTCGGCGATGGAATGGGCGAGGATCACACCCTTGCCGGCCGCCAGGCCGTCGGCCTTGATCACCAAGGGTGCCCCGCGGGTACGGATGTATTCCAGCGCTGGTGCCGTCTCGGTGAACACCCGGTAGTCCGCAGTGGGGATCCCATGGTGGCGCAGGAAGTCCTTGGTGAAGGCCTTGGAACCCTCGAGCTGGGCGGCCGCCTGGCTGGGCCCGAAGATGGCCAGCCCTGCGGCCCGGAACGCATCGACGATCCCGGCCACCAGGGGCGCCTCTGGGCCCACCACGGTGATGTCCACGCCCCGCTCG
>JALVEU010000072.1 GCA_027030565.1 Gammaproteobacteria bacterium
CACCCGAGCCGGCACCGCGTTGGGCGGCGGGACGAAGGCCGCTGTGTTTGCGTTCGTCCCGTCGATCGACCGCGTGGTGCGGGCTGCCGCGCAGACGCACCAGCGCGAGATTGGAGCCCGCAGGCCAAGGGATCCCGTTTGTCCGCAGTCAATGCTCCGGACCCCCGGCTCAGGCATCTTGCGTGCACTGCATCCAAAACCGGAGCTTCACGGAGTCATGGAGCCGAGCACCGTTCGACCCACCGACGACTACGCCCGCCAGCCGGTGGAGCAGACGCTGGCCGAACTCAAGACCGATCTGGAGCGCGGCCTGTCCGCGGCCGAGGCCGCCGAGCGCCTGCGCCGCTTCGGACCCAACGAGATTGAGGAGAAGGAGGAGCCGCTCTGGCACCGCATCTTCCGCCGTTTCTGGGGGCCCATCCCGTGGATGATCGAGGTGGCGGCGATCCTGTCGGCGCTGGTGCACAAGTGGGAGGACTTCACCATCATCCTCATCATGCTCCTGGTCAACGCCGGGCTGGATTTCTTCCAGGAGCATCGTGCGCTCAATGCGCTCAAGGCCCTCAAGCAGCGCCTGGCGCAACAGGTGGTGGCGCTGCGCGACGGGCGGTTCGTCACCCTGGCCGCGCGTGAGCTCGTGCCCGGCGACATCGTCAAGCTCAAGATCGGCGACATCGTCCCCGCCGACGTGCAGCTCGTACAGGGCGACTATCTCCTCATCGACCAGTCGGCGCTCACCGGGGAGTCGCTGCCGGTGAGCAAGAAGCCCGGCGAGGTGGCCTACGCCAACACCATCGTCAAGCAGGGTGAGATGCTGGGGGTAGTCGTCAATACCGGCGCGCAGACCCGCTTCCACAGCGTGGTGGCCCTGGTGGCCGCCGCCGAGCGCGGTGAGGTGAGCCACTTCCAGCGCATGGTGATCCAGATCGGCAACTATCTGATCCTCATCACCATCGCCCTGGTGGCGTTGATCCTCATGGTGGCGCTGTTTCGCCATGAGGACATGCTGGAGATCCTGCGCTTCGCCCTGGTGCTGACCGTGGCGGCCATTCCGGTGGCGCTGCCTGCGGTGCTCTCGGTGACCCTGGCGGTGGGGGCCCTGAACCTTGCCCGCCGCCAGGCCATCGTCAGCCGCCTGGTGGCCATCGAGGAGCTGGCCGGTGTGGATATTTTCTGCTCGGACAAGACCGGCACGCTCACCCAGAACCGCATGCGCGTGGCCGATCCGGTGACCCTGGATGGTCACGACGTGAAGGAGCTGTTCCTCATCGCGGCCCTGGCCTCACGGGTGGAGAACCAGGACCCCATCGAGCTGCCGATCTTCCACTACATCGACGAACACCATCTGGATCTGGATCTGGAGGCCTACCGGCAGGTCTCGTTCACCCCGTTCGATCCAGTGCGCAAGCGGGCGGAGGCGGAGGTCGAGCACGAGGGAGAGCGCTTCGTGGCGGTCAAGGGGGCGCCGCAGGTGCTCATGGAGATGGCCGAGCTGTCCGACGACGCCATGAACGACCTGACGCAGATGGTCGACGCCCTGGCCGCCAAGGGTTACCGAACGCTCGCGGTGGGCCGGCGTGTGGGCGAAGGGCCACTGGAGCTCATCGGGCTCATCCCGCTGTTCGACCCGCCACGCGAGGACTCCAGGCAGGTGATCGAATCCATGCGCGAGTACGGCGTGCGCGTAAAGATGATCACCGGCGACAACGTGGCCATCGCCAAGGAGATCGGCCGCATGCTGGGGCTGGAGCCCCGGGCGCTGCGCGGCGGCCAGGTGACGGGCAAGTCGGGCACCGAGATCCTGGAGCTCACCCGCGCGTTGACCACCGCCCTGTATCACCGATTCCATCCCGAGGTCTCCCTCAAGGAGGCGCGGCGCTTCGCCGATGGCGTGCTGGAGGAGCTGCAGCGGATCTTCGACACGAGCCTCATCGAGCGCGAATTCGTGCACACCCACGAATCGGCCCTCATCGAGCTCATCGAGTCCATCGACATCTTCGCCGAGGTGGTCCCCGAGGACAAATACCACATCGTCGAGACCTTGCAGAAGGCCGACCACATCGTGGGCATGACCGGCGACGGGGTCAACGACGCCCCGGCCCTGCGCAAGGCCGACTGCGGGTTTGCCGTGTCCAACGCCACGGATGCGGCCCGGGCCGCCGCCGACATCATTCTCACCGCCCCGGGCCTGTCGGTGATCAACGAGGCCATGCACCAGGCGCGGATCACCTTCGAGCGCATGAAGAGCTATGCGGTCTACCGCATCGCGGAGACCATCCGCGTGATCCTGTTCATGACGCTGTCCATCGTGGTGTTCAACTTCTACCCCATCACCGCGCTCATGATCATCATCCTGGCCCTGCTCAACGACATCCCCATCCTGGCCATCGCCTACGATCGGACCAAGGTGCAGAAGCGCCCGGTGCGCTGGAACATGACCGAGCTGCTCACCGTGTCGACGGTGCTCGGTGTAACAGGGGTCACCTCCTCGTTCCTGCTGTTCTTCGTCGTAGAAGAGATGGGCTTTTCGCAACCGGTGATCCAGTCCATGATCTTCATGAAGCTCATCGTGGCCGGCCATCTGACCATCTTCGTGACCCGCACCGAGGACTGGATGTGGCGCCCACCGCTGCCTTCGGCCGCGCTGTTCCATGCCGACTTCTGGAGTGCGGTGGCGGGCACCGTCATCTGCGCGGAAGGCTGGTTCATCACCCCCATCGGTTGGAAGGCGGCCCTGATCATCTGGGCCTATGCCCTGGCGTGGGCCTTATTCAACGACGCGGTGAAGAAGGGGACCTTCGCCCTGCTGCGCCGCGAGGGCCTGAGCGCCTGACATGACCCCGTCCACCCGCCCCACGGACGCCTACGCCGAGCAGCCCGTCACGCGGACGGTCCAAGAGCTCGCCACCGACCTGGATCGCGGCCTGAGCGCGGATGAGGCCCGGCGCCGCCAGCGCGAGGTGGGCCGCAACGAGATCGCGGAGAAGGAAGAGCCCCTCTGGCACCGCGTCTTCCGCCGCTTCTGGGGCCCCATTCCGTGGATGATCGAGGTGGCGGCGATCCTCTCGGCGATGGTCCAGAAGTGGGAGGACTTCGTCATCATCCTCATCATGCTCCTGGTCAACGCCGGGTTGGACTTTCTCCAGGAGCACCGCGCGCTCAATGCGTTGAAGGCACTCAAGAAGCGCCTGGCCGCCGAGGTGGTGGTGCTGCGTGACGGCCGCTTCCAGACCCTGCCGGCCCGGGAGCTGGTGCCTGGCGACGTGGTGAAACTGCGCATTGGCGACATCGTGCCGGCCGATGTGCAGTTGGCCCGCGGCGACTACCTGCTGGTGGATCAGTCGGCGCTGACGGGCGAGTCGCTCCCGGTGAGCAAGAATGCCGGCGAGGTGGCCTACGCCAATACCATCGTCAAGCAGGGCGAGATGCTGGCGGTGGTGGTCAACACCGGCGAGCGCACCAATTTCCACACCGTGGTCTCGTTGGTGGCCAAGGCGCAGCTCGAGGAGCGCAGCCACTTCCAGCGCATGGTGATCAAGATCGGCAACTTCCTGATCGTCATCACCGTGGCCCTGGTGCTGCTGATCCTCATGGTGGCGCTGTTCCGCCACGAGAATTTCATCGAGATCGCGCGCTTCGCCCTGGTGCTCACCGTGGCCGCCATCCCCGTGGCCCTGCCGGCGGTGCTGTCGGTGACCATGGCCATCGGCGCGCTCAATCTGGCCCGGCGCCAGGCCATCGTCTCCAAGCTTACGGCCATCGAAGAGCTGGCTGGCGTGGACGTGTTCTGCTCGGACAAGACCGGCACGCTCACCCAGAACCGCATGCAGGTGGCCGACCCGGTGGTCTTCGAGGGCCATGACGAACAGGAGCTGTTCGTGACTGCGGTGCTGGCATCACGGGAGGAGAACCAGGACCCCATCGAGATCCCGCTGTTCGAGTACCTGCGGGATCACTTCCCGGATGTGGACCTCTCCGCCTATCGGCAGGTCCATTTCACCCCCTTCGATCCGGTGCGCAAGCGCACCGAGGCGGAGATCCAGGCCGGGGACTGGCGCTTCACGGCCATCAAGGGTGCGGCGCAGGTGCTCATGGAGCTGGCCCAGGTGGAAGAGGCGCGGGCCAAGACCATCCAAAAGGAGCTCGACGCCCTGGCCGCCAAGGGCTATCGCGTGCTGGCCGTGGCCCGGGCCGAAGGCGGCCGGGTGGAGCTCATCGGCCTGATCCCGCTGTTCGACCCGCCGCGCGCGGACTCGCGCCAGGTCATCGAGGACATGCGCGCCCATGGCGTGCAGGTGAAGATGGTCACGGGCGACAATATCGCCATCGCCCGCGAGATCGGGCGCATGCTGGGCCTCACCGGCCGGGCCATCCGCCCCCACGAGCTCAAGGGTCTGGGCAACGAGGAGCTGTTCCTCCTGGCCCGCATCGTGAGCAAGGGGATCCTCAAGCGGCTCTCGCCGGAGGTGGACGAGGCGGAGGCCGAGCGCTTCGCCGCGCAGATCGTGGACGAGGTGGAGAAGGCCTTCGAGACCGCCGAGCTCGAGGGTGGATTCCTCAAGGCC
>JALVEU010000073.1 GCA_027030565.1 Gammaproteobacteria bacterium
TCGCCGGGCTGGAAGCCGGCCATCGTGCAGGTGGGGACGCCGTCGGGGTCCTCGGCGCAGCCGCGCGTCTCCACGAGGGTCACCTCGCCCGGCAGCGTGTCGAACACCTGGACGAGCTCGGCACCGGTCTGGGTGGAACTGGCGCTCACGGTGATCGTGTAGGAGAAGCGCTCACCCACCTGAACCGGATCCCGGGAGTCGGTCTTGTCCACCACCAGGCTGGCCACCGGGATCGCGCCGCCGGGTACCGGGCCCAGGGCGAGGGCCATGAGGACGAAGGCGAGGCGCGCCCCGGGCGCGCGGGATGGGTGGGTGCCGGGCCCCGGCGCCCGGTCCCTGGAACGGACCTGTCTGCAATCCATGGTCTCTCCCGGTTCCTGTCGGCAGTGGACCGGCCCTACGGCCGCGGGTGGGCGAAGGCCGCGCCCATGCTCCCCACCGGCCCGCCGCCCCCTGGCGTGCCTCGAATAGCACCCCGGGGGCTGCGGCCCATGGGGGCCCGGATCCTCAGCGCTGGTAGGTGCCCACCAGCTGGGCTTCGGCCAGCACGTGTCCCTTCATGGCGGCCTCCAGCTGCGCCTTGGTGGGGGTGCCCAGGTCCGGGAGCACGGTATCCAGGGCGTAGAGCTTGTGGAAGTAGCGGTGCCGTCCGATGGGCGGGCAGGGGCCGCCGTATCCGGTGCGCTTCCAGTCGTTCAGGCCCTGGCGGGTACCCGGGGGCAGTGCCGCCGGCGCCACCCCCTCCGGCAGCCCGGTGCTGTCGGGCGGCAGGTCGTAGAGCACCCAGTGGACCCAGGTCATCTTCGGCGCCCGGGGGTCCGGTGCATCCGGGTCGTCCACGATGAGGGCCAGGCTCCGGGTGCCCGAAGGGATGCCGGACCAGCTCAGCGGCGGTGAGATGTCTTCGCCGTCGCAGGTGTACTTGCGGGGGATCTCACCCCCGTGTGGAAACGCAGGCGATTCGATGATCATGCGATGACCTCCCAGAACGGTCGTGTTGGATCCCAGGGCCAGGGCCCAGACGACGAAAACCAGCCAGCCGATGCGACGCGTCATATGGAGTCCTCCCAGTGTCGAGTTCTGTTCCGCCCTCCCGCCGTCCGGATGTGGTCGCCGTGGCGGGTACCGCGCTGGGTCACGCCGTCTCGCCCACGGTCAGCACCACCTTGCCCATGGTGTGCCCCTGCTCCACCAGCCGGTGGGCCTCGGCGGCCTGTTCCAGGGGGAAGGTCCGCGAGACGTGGATGCGCAACTCCCCCTTGTCGAAGAGCCGGGCGCAGTATTCGAGGATCTCGCCGTGATGGGCACGTGCGGCGGGCAGGTCTTCCAGCATGGGGGTGAGCATCAGCTCGAAGGCGATGCGCAGGTTCTTCCGGCGCGCCGGCGTCCAGTCGACCTCGGCGCCGGGCTGCAGCAGGGTGACCAGGTCGGCGTAGAAGCCCATGGCGTCCATGAGGCGCTGGAACGTGTCGCCGCCCTGCGTGTCCAGGGCGATGTCCACCCCCTTGCCGGCGGTCCAGTCGCGTACGGCCTCCACGAAATCCTCCTCCGTGTAGAGGATTGCGCGTTCGGCCCCCAGTGCACGCACGAACTCGGCCTTCTCCCGGCTGCCCACCGTGGCGGCCACCGGGCACTGGGCGAACCGGGCCAGCTGCACGGCCACGTGGCCCACGCCGCCGGCGCCGCCCACCACCAGGACGCTGCGGTCCATGCCCGCGCGGGTGCGGTCGTGCAGGGCCTCCCAGGCGGTGATGAGCACCAGCGGCGCGGCCGCGGCCTCGACGAAAGACAGCGACTGCGGCTTGGGCTGTGCCACGGCTTCGTCCACGAGGGTGAACTCGGCGTAGTTGCCCGGGTCCCCGCCCAGCCCCCCGTTGCAGTACCAGACCGCGTCGCCAGGGGCGAAGCGTGTGACGCCGGGTCCGGTCTCCACGACCACCCCGGCGCCGTCCAGGCCGAGAATGGCCGGTAGTGCATCGGGATAGAACAGCCCCTTGCGGCGGATCTTGGTGTCCACGGGATTGACCCCTGCGGCCTTGACCTGCACCTTGAGCTGGGTGTCGCGGGTGATCCGAGGCTCGGGCAGCTCGCGGAGCTCCAGGACCTCGGGCCCGCCCACGGCGGTCATGACGACGGCTTTCATGGTCGACTCCTCACTGGCTCAGACTGCGCCCGCCGTCCACGGCGATGATCTGGCCGGTCACGTAGGCGGCGTCGCGGACCAGGAACAACGCGGTACGCGCGATGTCCTCGGGGGAGCCGCGCCGCTTGAGTGCCGTGCGGTCCAGGATCAGGGCGCGTGTGTGTTCGGACTCCTCGGTCTCCGGCCACAGGATGGCGCCCGGGGCGATGCCATTGACGCGCACCTCGGGGCCCAGCTCGCGGGCCATGGCCTTGGTGAGCATGACCAGTCCGGCCTTGGCGATGCTGTAGACCGGGTAGCCCTTGAGCGGACGCTCGGCATGGATGTCCACGATGTTCACGATGGATCCCGCCGCGGCCCGGAGATAGGGGGCGGCAGCCTGGCACAGGAACAAGGGGGCCTTCAGGTTGGAGCCCAGCAGATCGTCCCACTGTGCCTCGGTGATGCGACCCACGGGCGTGGGGTAGAAGGTCGAGGCGTTGTTGATGAGCACGTCCAGACGGCCCCAGCGGTCGTAGGCCCGCTCCACCAGGTTCTCCAGCGCCGGGAACTCCATCAGGTCGGCCTGGACCAGGAACACCGAGTCGGCGCGCCGCGCCTCCAAGCGCTCTTTGAGCGCCTGTGCGGCGGCGAAGGAGCTGCGATAGTGGAGGCAGAGGTTCATGCCGGCCGTGTGCAGGTGCTCGGCGATCACCGCGCCGACCCGGCGGGCCGCGCCGGTGATCAGCAGCGTTTTGCCCGTCAGCGCGGTTGCGTTATCCTCCATCGCGCCCCGCCTTGCCCATGTTCCTGGCCTGGTCCTCAATTTACCACATCGCCCATGCCCGGCCGCAGCCCGTCGTCGAGTCTGCCCGCACCCTCGCTCGAGGCATTGGCCCACAGTGCGCGGGTGCATGCACGCATCCGCGCCGAGGTGGAGGCCGCCGGCGGCGCCATCGGCTTCGATCGGTTCATGGATCTCGCCCTGTACGCCCCGGGGCTGGGCTACTACATGGCTGGTGCGGCCAAGTTCGGCGCCGCCGGGGATTTCGTCACCGCCCCGGAGATCTCGCCCCTGTTCGCGCGCGTGCTGGCCCGCCAGGTCGCCGAGGTGCTGGAGCGGATCCCTGGCGGCGAGGTCTTGGAGCTGGGGGCGGGCACCGGGGCCTTGGCGGCTGGGCTCCTGGAGGAGCTGGAGGCGTTGGGCGCCCCGTGGACGCGCTATGCGATCCTGGAGCCCAGCGCCGATCTGCGCCAGCGACAGCGGTCGTACCTGTGCGAGGCCTTGCCTGCCCTGGGCGGGCGTGTGACCTGGCTGGACCGGCCGCCGCGGCGGCTGCGGGGTGTGGTCGTGGCCAACGAGGTGCTGGATGCGTTGCCGGTGCGCTGTTTCCGCAAATCGGTCGGCGGCTTCCTGGAGCGCCGGGTGGGCATGGACGCAGCGGGGCACCTGCGATGGGTGGAGGTGACCGCCGACACCCGGCTGGCCGAGCGCATCGCGGAGCTGGAGTCGGCGGCCGGCACCCGCTGGCCGCCGGGCTATGCCTCGGAACTCTGTGAACGGCTCCCGGCCTGGGTGCGTGACCTGGCCGAGCGATTGGAGCGGGGTGCGCTGCTGTTCATCGACTACGGCTATCCGCGGCGCGAGTTCTATCATCCCCAGCGTGTTCGGGGCACACTGCTCTGCCACTACCGACACCGGGCTCACGAAGACCCCTTCCTCCACCCCGGTCTGCAGGACATCAGCGCCAACGTGGACTTCACCGCCGTGGCCGAGGCCGGACACGCGGCGGGCCTGGAGGTGGCCGGCTTCACCACCCAGGGCCAGTTTCTCCTCGCCCTGGGCGTGGCCGATGCCGTGACCGCAGCGGTCGGGGACGTGGAGCGCTTTCGCCTCTCGCAGGAGGTCCAGCGGTTGGTCCTGCCCGGGGCGATGGGGGACCGCTTCCATGTCATCGCGCTCACACGCGGGATTGCGGGGCCGCTGTCCGGGTTCTCGCTGCGGGACTTCACGGGCAGGCTCTAGCCGGCCGGGGCTTCACCGGCGGACGTCGATCGAGGGGGAACGTATGGACTTCGTGCAGGTGACCGTGCTTGCGGTCGTTCAGGGGCTGACCGAGTTCCTGCCCATTTCCAGCTCGGCGCATCTGATCCTGGTGCCCGTGCTCACCGGCTGGCCGGACCAGGGGCTGGCCTTCGACGTCTCGGTGCACGTGGGGACCCTGGCGGCGGTGGTGTGGTACTTCCGCGACGAGCTGTGGGCGATGGCCGAGGCCTGGATCCGTTCCCTGCGGGGCGTGCCGACCCCGGATGCCCGCCTGGCTTGGGGCGTGTTGCTGGGTACGATTCCGGTGGGTCTGGCCGGTCTGTTGTTCGGCGATTTCATCGAGGCCCGGCTGCGCTCGCCCCTGGTGATCGCCGCCGCGACCCTGGTGTTCG
>JALVEU010000074.1 GCA_027030565.1 Gammaproteobacteria bacterium
GGTGACCACCACCTTCAATCGCTACGCGGAGCTCAAGATCGACCTGCCCAAGGCCTCCCAGCAGCCGGTGCGCCCGCCCAAGGCCACGGAGCTGGTGGTCGATGCCCGGGGCCACTACTACCTCGATGGGCACCCGCTGGTGAACACGCGCCTGGAGACGCTGGTCAAGGCGCTGCGCGAGCTGCGGGCCGACGACGACTCCACTCCCTTGGTGATCCGTGCCGATGCGAGGACCACCCACCAGTCGGTGGTCACCGCCATGGACGCGGCGGGTCGGGTGGGTATCCGTAGGCTGTCCATCGTCACCACGCACGAGGACGCCGCAGCGCAATGACTGCCGGCTCGTCCGGTGGGCTCTCGGTCTACCGCCGGTTGCTCTCCTACAGCCTGCGTTACCGCAGGCAGTTTCTACTGGCCGTGTTGGGGATGATCGTGTACGCGGCCACCGACACCGGTTTTGCAGCGCTCATCAAGACGCTGCTCGATGGCAGCTTCGTCCGGCGCGACCCGGACTTGGTACGCTGGATGCCCCTGGCGTTGGTGGGGGTACTGCTGGTGCGTGGCTTGGGCAGCTATCTGTCCACCTACTTTCTGCACTTCGTGGGCCGGGGGGTGATCAAGCGCCTGCGCGAGGAGATGTTCGAACGCCTGCTGCGGGCACCGGTGGCCTTCTTCGACGCCGTCTCCAGCGGACAGCTCATCTCGCGCATCACGTTCGACACCGAGCAGGTGTTCGAGGCCGCCACCAAGGGGGCCACGCTGTTGGTGCGCGACAGTCTCACCATCCTGGGTCTGCTGATCTGGATGTTCTATCTGGACTGGCGCCTGGCGCTGGCCTTCTTTGCAGTGGCCCCTCTGGTGGCCTTCACCGTCAACTATGTCACCCGGATGTTCCGGCGGGTGAGCCATCGCATCCAGGATTCCATGGGCGACATCACGCACATCGCAGAGGAGACGGTGGAGGGGATCCGGGTCATCAAGATCTTCAGCGGTTACGACTACGAGCGGCGCCGTTTCCATACGGCCAACGAGCAGAACCGGCGCATGGGGGTACGCTGGGCGGCCATTCAGGCCGCCAGCGCGCCGGTAATGCAATTGATCCTGGGTGTGGCCCTGGCCGTCATCGTCGGGCTGGCGCTGCACGCCGGCGAGGCGGTCAGCGTGGGTGGGTTCGTGTCTTTCGTGGTGGCCATGGCGCTGATGATGGCGCCCGTGCAGCGCCTGAGCAAGGTCAACGCGGTGATTCAGAAAGGGGTCGCGGCCGGCCAGAGTGCCTTCTCCGTCATCGACGGGCCCCGCGAGCACGAGGGCGCCGGACGCGCGTTGGAGCGGGCCCAGGGCCGGCTGCGTTACGAGCACGTCCATTTCGCCTACGATCCGGACAAGGGTGAGGTGCTTCGAGACGTCTCGTTCGAGGCCAGGCCCGGGGAGACGGTGGCCCTGGTGGGGCGTTCCGGGAGCGGCAAGTCGACGCTGGCCAGCCTGCTGCCCCGCTTCTACGAGCCCACACGCGGCTGCATCCGGCTCGATGGGGAGGACATCCGCGACATCCGGTTGCGCGATCTGCGTCGCCAGATCTCCTACGTGGGTCAGGATACCGTGTTGTTCAACGACACGGTGGCGGCGAACATCGCCTATGGCACCAACGGCGAAGTCTCCGCCGAGCGCCTGCGGGCGGTGGCCGAGGCGGCGCATGCGCTGGAGTTCATCGAACGCCTGCCGGAGGGGTTCGACACCCGTGTGGGGGAGAACGGTGTGTTGCTGTCCGGCGGCCAGCGCCAGCGTATCGCCATCGCCCGGGCCCTGCTCAAGGATGCCCCCATCCTGATCCTGGACGAGGCGACCTCCTCGCTCGACACGCAGGCCGAGCGGCACATCCAGGAGGCGTTGGAGCGCCTGGTGGCCCAGCGTACCACCCTGGTCATCGCGCACCGGCTCTCGACCATCGAGCGGGCCGATCGCATCCTGGTGCTGGAGGCGGGGCGCATCGTCGAGTCGGGCCGCCACGAGGAACTGCTGTCCCGTGGCGGGCGTTACGCCAGCCTGTACCAGAGTCAGCTGCAGCCCTGAACCGTTCGTCGGTGGTGCACGAGACGGTCCAGCGCATCTGGTACACCCGGCATCCGGCCCGCTGGTTGCTGGCGCCCTGGAGTGGGGCGTTCTGCGTCGCGGCCCTGGTGCGGCGTCGTCTGCACCGGGCTGGACGGGTCGGGCGGTCGCCCGTTCCGGTGCTGGTGGTCGGCAACATCACCGCTGGCGGCACCGGCAAGACGCCGCTGGTCATCGCGCTGGTGGAGGCCCTGCGCGCGCGTGGCTGGCGGCCGGGGGTGATTTCCCGGGGCCACGGCGGCCGTCGCCGTGAGGACCCTCTCCCCGTGACGGTGGACACCTCTCCCCTGGAGGCCGGAGACGAACCGGTGCTCATTGCCCGGCGTGCGGAGTGTCCCGTGGTCGTGGGCCGGAAGCGCACCGCGGCGCTGTCCCGGCTGCTTCGGTTACATCCCGAGTGCGACGTGGTGCTGGCCGACGACGGGCTGCAGCACTACCAGCTGTACCGGGACCTGGAGATCGCCGTCGTGGACGGGCAGCGTGGTTTTGGCAACGGCTGGTGCTTGCCTGCCGGCCCCTTGCGCGAGCCGGTTTCGCGGCTGCGTACAGTGGATTGGGTGGTGCTGCAGGGGCCAGGGCCGGTGGCCGGCGTGGAACCCGACGCATGCATGGCGCTGCTCGTGGAGCCGGCGTACAACCTGCAGGATCCGCGGCGACGCCGGCCGCTGGAACGGTTCGCTGGTGAGGCGGTGGCCGCCCTGGCGGGCATTGGCGATCCGCAGCGTTTTTTCGCTATGCTCCGGACGCGGGGCCTGAGACCGCTGACCAGGGCGTTCGACGACCATCATGTCTACCGGGCCTCGGACCTGAGCTTCGCCGGGCGGCGGCCCCTGCTCATGACCGAGAAGGATGCGGTGAAGATCCGGCCGTTCGCCCGGCCCTGGCATTGGGTGGTGCCGGTACGGGCGCGGGTCGGGGACGGCTTCTTCGACGAGGTCTCCCGGGCGCTGGACGCCGTGCGGACGCAAATGGAGGAGGAACCCGATGGATGACAAGCTGCTGGATATCCTGGTCTGCCCGGTGACCAAAGGCCCTTTGATCTATGACCGGGAGCGACAGGAACTCATTTCTCTCTCGGCGCGCTTGGCCTACCCCATTCGCGACGGCCTCCCGGTCATGCTGGAGGAAGAGGCGCGTCGCCTGGACCTGGAGGAATACGAGCGATGGCGCAAACGTACCTGAGTTGTCCCGGGTCAAGCGCCCACCGGGGCAGGCGGCTACAGTGACTGGGGTGAATGCCGCAAACCGGGCGTGCCAGACCCGTTTCGAATGCTTGCCGGCCGCGAACAGTGAGTCGGCGCGAGATCCTCTGGTCGAGCCAAGAAGGAGTCAAGCAATGTACAGAACGACATCGGCAGCCGCGCTGAGCGGCATTTTGGCTTTGTGGAGCGGCCACGCCGTTTCGGCGGCGGAGCCGGCCGAGCCCGCTGCCCAGGCCACTGGAGCCACGCAGCCTGTGCCGCAGCCCCCGTCACCGGAACCCTCCGGAGCTTCCGCACCGGCGCCCGCCCAGTCTGCCGCACCTGCGGGCGGGGTACCCGCTCAGCAGGCGCCGGCCCCGCAAGCCCAGGCGCGGACGCCGGGCGGTGGTGCTGCACCAGCGGGCGCGGGCAAACCCCCGTGCGAACAAGGGGTGCCCCCCTGGGCCGGAGGCTGGCCTGCAGGGCCCTACGGTTACGGGGGCTACGGTCCCGGGTGGGCCTATGGCGGACCGTGGTCGCGGCGCTTCCCGCCCCGTCCCCCTTTCCAGGAGTGGGCGCAGAGCAGCGAAGAGGAACGGGTGACGGTGGAGACCGACGCGGACAAGGACAACTACTATGTCATCGTCCATCTCGCAGGGCTGGATCCGGACAAGGTGCAGGTGCAGATGCGGGGCCGGGGCATCGTCGTCTCCAGCGGCCTGGGCTGGGAACGCCGGGTGACGGGCCCCGGGGCATGGGAGACGGAGACCGCTCAGCAGTACTTCCGCGAATTCCTGACCCTGCCCTGGGATGCGGACGTGAGCAAGATGAGCCGACAAGCGGAGGACGGGACGCTGCGCATCGTGATTCCTCGGCGCGGCGCCAGTTAGGCCCTCGCGGGGGCTCGCGACGCCGGGCGGTGGCCTTGCGGCCGCCGCCTGCCGCGCGCGGTCAGGCGGCTCCAGGCTTCAGACCGGTGAGGGCACGCAAGCGCGCCTGTTCCTCGTCGGTGGTCACGGCGCGTACCACCGGATGCAGGTCGTCGTCCAGGCTGCTCACCAGGGGTACGGTGTACGTCTTGGGCGCGCGGCGTTGGGCCTCACCGAACCAGTTGCACTGGATCTCGCCCTTGCTGTGCTTGTAGAGAACGATGGAGGGTCCTTCCTCCAGGATCTCGATGATCTCGCAATGGCACTCTTCGTGGCGGCAGTGTCGCCCGATGAGGTCTTGCAGGACGTCGAC
>JALVEU010000075.1 GCA_027030565.1 Gammaproteobacteria bacterium
GTGGTTCTGGGACCCGGTGGAAAACGCCTCGTTCATGCCCTGGCTGGTGGGCACGGCGCTGATCCATTCACTTGCGGTCACGGAAAAGCGCGGGGCCTTCAAAACCTGGACGGTGCTGCTGGCCATCGCCGCCTTCTCCATGAGCTTGCTGGGCACATTCCTGGTGCGCTCGGGGGTGCTCACCTCGGTGCACGCCTTTGCCACGGATCCGGCCCGAGGCGTTTTCATCCTGATCTTCCTGAGCGTGGTCGTCGGCGGCTCCCTGGCCATCTACGCCTGGCGTGCACCGCACATTCGCGGCGGCGGGCGCTTCGAGCTGGTCTCCCGGGAGACCTTTCTACTCGCAAACAATGTGCTGTTGGTGGTCATCGCGGCGTTCATCCTCCTCGGGACACTCTTTCCGTTGATCTATGACGCCCTGGGCTGGGGCAAGATCTCGGTGGGCTTCCCCTGGTTCAACAAGATGTTCGTGTCGTTCGCACCGTTCTTGTTGTTCGTCATGGGCATCGGCCCGCTGGCCCGCTGGAAGCACCACGAGCCTGTCGACCTGGTCCGCAAGCTGCGCCTGGCCTTCGGCGTGAGCCTGGTAGTGGCCGTGGCCTTCTCTCTGCCCGTTTATCGAGGCGCCTCGCCTCTGATCGGACTGGGCATCGGGCTGGCCGCCTGGCTGATGCTGACCCTCGGGCTGACCGTGCGCGATCGGCTGAAGCACCGCAAAGGGGCCATGGCCGTGTTGCGGGACTTCGGCACCCAAGGGCGCAGCTTCTACGGGATGGTCCTGGCCCACCTGGGTGTGGCCATCACCCTCGTCGGCATCACCCTGGTGAGCAATCTGGAGGCCGAGCGTGATGTGCGAATGGCGCCGGGCAAGACCTACGAACTGGCCGGGTACGGCTTTCGCTTCGACGGTGTCCGCTCGGTGGAGGGGCCCAACTACGTGGCTGCACGCGGAACCATCACCGTGTTCGAAGGTGATCGCCAAATCGCCGTGCTCCACCCGGAGAAGCGCAACTACGGACCCGGAACCATGCCCATGACCGAGTCGGGTGTCGACGTCGGTCTGACGCGCGACCTGTATGCCTCGCTGGGCGAAGACTTGGGCGGCGGCGAATGGGCCGTGCGTCTGTACTACAAGCCCTACGTGCGCTGGATCTGGCTGGGCGGGTTGTTCATGGCCCTGGGTGGGCTGCTCGCCATATCCGACCGGCGCTACCGCGTGCGTGTGGGGCGCCGGGCGTCGGCCCGCATGACCGGCGGTGAGGCCCTGGCGGGAGGCGGCTGATGCTGCGCTACCTTCTACCGCTGGGGATCTTCGCGGTGCTCGCAGGCTTCCTGGCGATCGGCCTGCGGCTCGATCCCAAGGAGGTGCCCTCACCGCTCATCGGCAAACCGGCTCCCGAGTTCAGCCTTCCCCTGCTGCATGCACCCGAGCGCCGGTTGAGCACCAAGGACCTGAAGGGGAAGGTCTCGGTGCTCAATGTCTGGGCCACGTGGTGCGTCTCCTGCCGTGCGGAGCACGAGGTGCTGCAGGCGCTCGCTCAGAGCGGTGAAGTGACCCTCTACGGCCTCGACTACAAGGACGACCGGGAAAAGGCACTGCAGTGGCTGCGGGTACTCGGCAATCCCTATGAGGCAGTGGCGTTCGACGAGGCCGGACGCGCCGCCATCGACTGGGGCGTGTACGGGACTCCGGAGACCTTCGTCATCGACAGGCAGGGTATCATCCGCCACAAGTTCATCGGCCCCCTCACGGCCGAAAAGGTCAACGAAGTACTGTTGCCCCTGGTGCGCAAGCTCAAGGCAGAATCATGACCCAGACGCGTTTATCACCGCCTTCCAGAGGGCGCCACTCGAGACCACGCCCATGGTGGATGCCTCTGGTGGCGCTGCTGCTGACCACGAGCACCCTGCTCGGCACGGCCCACGCGGGCAGCCTTGCGCAGTTCGACTTCTCCGGTCCGGTAACTCAGGAACACTTCAAGCAGGTGCTGGGCAAGCTGCGCTGCCTGGTCTGCCAGAACGAGACCCTGTTGGACTCCCAGGCCGAGCTCGCCCAGGACCTGCGCCGGGAGGTCTACGATCTCATGGCCTCCGGCAAGAGCGACCAAGAGGTCATCGACTTCCTGACCGCCCGCTATGGCGACTTCGTCCTCTACGATCCTCCCGTCAAACCCAGCACCTATCTGCTGTGGTACGGGCCGTTCGCATTGTTCGTCGTGGGTGTGGTGGCACTCCTGGTGACGGTGCGCAGACGCCGGCAGGGGCCGGAACCCCAACTCAGCCCCGAGGAGCAGGCGCGCGCCCGCCGGCTGCTGGATGAGGCAGACGAAGGGGACAACCGGACATGACACTGTTCTGGATGCTCGTGGCCGCCATGGTGATGCTGGCGGCGGCCTTCGTCCTGCTGCCGGCGCTGCGAACGCCCCGGGCAGACAGCACGGATCCGACGCGACTCAACGCCGCCGTGATCCGTCAGCAGCTCCAGGAACTGGAGCGCGATCTCGCCGACGGAAGGCTGTCGCAGGCCGATTACGAGTCGGCCAAGGCCGATCTGGAACGCGAGCTGGTATACGCCACCGACGGATTGCCGAACCCTGCCACCGGCAGCGGGACCGCGGGCCGCTCGCGCTGGCTGGTGGCCGGTGCCGCGTTGACCGTCCCTGCCCTGGCACTGGTGCTCTATCACCAGCTGGGGGCCAGCCGGATCATCCCGTTGCTCCAGGCGGAGACGCAACAGACGTCGTCCTCCGCCACTCAGGCCAGCGGCGGCCTGCCCTCCGTGGAGGAGATGGTCGCGCGGCTGGAGGAAAAGCTGCGGGCCAACCCGGACAATGCCGAGGGCTGGGTGATGTTGGGACGCAGCTACACGGTGATGAACCGCTACGCAGAGGCCGCACAGGCCTACGAAAAGGCCAACACGCTGCTCGAAGGACGCAACGCCGACGTGCTGGCCGCCTATGCCGAGGCCCTCTCCCTGGCGCAGCAAGGCCAGACCTCCGACCAGATCCGCCAACTGACGCAGAAGGCCCTGGCCCTCGATCCCACTCAGCCGCGCGCCCTGTGGCTCAAGGGATTCGACGCGTTCCAGCAGGGCGACTACTCCACCGCGGTGGAGTTCTGGGAGCTACTGGCCGCCCAGGTGGATCCGAACAGCGAGGACCATGCCAATCTGCAGCAGGCCATCCAGATCGCCAAGGCCAAGATCTCCGGCGGCCAGGTCCCCACCGCTTCGGCGCAAGCCACGGCGGCCGAGCGCGAGCAGCCAGCGGCTGCCGCCAATGCGCGGCTGAGCGTGCTGGTCGACCTCAGCGACAAGCTGCGCGCACAGGTCGAGGGTGACGAGACCGTCTTCATCTTCGCCCGGGCAGCCCAGGGGCCGCGCATGCCCCTGGCCATCGTGCGCAAGCGCGTCTCAGACTTGCCGGCGACGATCGTCCTCGACGACAGCATGGCCATGACCCCCCAGATGCGGTTGTCGGCCTTCGACCGGGTACGGATCGAAGCCCGCGTCTCCAAGTCGGGAACGGCCCGGCCCCAAAGCGGCGATCTGGAAGGCGAGGCCGGTCCCGTAGCACCCACCCGTACCGATCCGGTGCCCCTCACCATCGACCGGGTGGTGCCCTGAGGAGGCGGGCCGTGAGGCGGATCCCAGCCGGCCACGATGCCCCGGCAGTGCATCGGACCCCGCAATCCATGACTTGGGCGTGCCGGGTGCGCACCCCCCGAGCACCATGAACGCCAGCGACGACGCCGTGCGCCAGCTCATCGGCGCGGACGTGCAGGCATGCGCGGGCTCGGCCTGCTCCTGATCCTGCCGGCCCTCTGGACCGCCAGTCGCGCCGCTCCCGCCAGCCCGCCCGCGGCCGACGCGCCGTCGGTCCCCGTGGCCGTGGCACAGGCCCGCATCGCACCCGTGGACCGCGTGATACGCAGTGCCGGCGTACTGAAGGCGGTACGCGTATTCCGCGCGCACAGCGAGATCCAGGGGCGCCTCGTGGAGCTACCCCACCGCCCGGGTGATGCAGTCTCGCGGGGGGCGCTGCTCGCGCGCATCGACGACACCCTGATCCGGGCGGAACTCGCCAAGGCCGTGGCGCAGCGCGAACAGGCCGAGGCCGATCTCAGCCGCATGGAGCGGCTCTACGCCCGCCAGGGGGCCTCGGAGGACGAGCTCCTCAAGGCGCGCACCGCGCTGGCCGTGGCCCGCGCCGATGAGCGCCTGGCGCGTGCGCGATTGGAGCGGACGCGGCTGACGGCCCCCTTCGCCGGTGTGGTGAGCGAGCGGCTCGCCGAACCGGGCGATACGGTCTCGCCGGGCAGTCACCTGCTCACCCTCATCGACCATTCACGTCTGGAGGCGGAACTGCCCGTTCCCGACCGCATCCTGCCCCGGCTTCGGGTCGGGCAAGCCGTGGAACTGACCATCGATGGTCTGGAAGGGCGCGTCCTCCAAGGCCGGATCGCCCGGATTCTCCCGGAGGTGGATCCGGCCATACTCAAGGGGACCGTCGCCGTGGCGGTGGAGACCCC
>JALVEU010000076.1 GCA_027030565.1 Gammaproteobacteria bacterium
AGCTGAATCCGGTGGCCGCGCCCTATCCGGCGCCCGACTTCACCCTGGAGGACATGGACGGCGAGCCGCACAGCCTGTCCGCGCTGCGCGGCAAGGTGGTGGTGCTCAACTTCTGGGCCAGCTGGTGCGGGCCGTGTCGGGAGGAGCTGCCGTCACTGGAGGCCCTCTACCAGGCGCTGAAGGACAAGGGCCTGGTGGTCCTCGGCATCAACGAGTGGGAAAGCCCCGACCACGTGTTCTCCTACATGGGGCAGCTCGCGGTGGAGCCGAGCTTTCCGATCCTCTTCGACCGCGAAAGCAAGGTGGCCGAGCGCTACGGCATCCGCGGCCTGCCCACCACCCTGGTGGTGGACCGGCAAGGGCGGGTGGTCTACCGGGCCATCGGCGGGCGCAATTTCGACCACCCCAAGGTCCGGGCGCTGTTCGAGCGGCTGCTGGGTGCGCCCGCTGAGCGGTAGGCGGCGGAGATGCGCCAACTTTTATGAGCCCTTGGCCACACCCCCTTGGTCGACCCCTCTCCCCCTCGGGGGAGAGGGTTAGGGTGAGGGTGCAGGCGCGTGTGCCCTTTGCCCCCTGCTTACCCTTCCCCGCAAGCAGGGGAGGGAAAACCTGGGCTCCATTCGCAAGCTCTCTGCGACCTCCGTGTAAGTTCTTCCACGCGACAGCAGGAACGCGTCCCAATAGCGGTCGTCACAGGGGACCTTCTCCCAAGTCTCCGAGCCCTGCTCCGAGAGCCGGCCTTCGAGCAACGCTTGCATCGGCTGGAACGCGCGTTGCAATGCATCCGGGCCTGGCGTGTCGGGGCGCAATTCGAAACGCACACCGAACAGACCGCCCGTGCGGCCCCGGACTGAGAACAGATACGAGAAGCTGAACAGTTCCATCACGTGGACTCACGTCGTCGCTCGAGGGCATGCGTGTTCTCCCCCTGGCTGGCCTGGGCCGCGTGGGCGTACATGAGCGTGGTGATCTGCTCGGCCACCAGGCCGATCAGGAACACGACGATGGCGCTCATCAGCAGCATGGCGCTCATATTGGTGAACCGCGGCCCCGAGGTGAGGATCGCGCGTACGTAGAGCGTGAGCCCTCCCAGGAAGAAGAGCACGCTGGCGGGGAAGAACACCTTGAGCGGGGAGTACAGCGTCCCGATGCGGAAGATGATGAGCAGGAAGCGCAGGCCGTCACGCGCCAGCCGGATGTGGCTCTTGCCCTGTCGGTTCGGGGCGTGGAAGGGGACGTAGCCCACCGGGTATCCGGAGCGGAAGAAGGCCATGGTGATGGTGGTGGGATAGGAGAACCCGTTGGGCAGGAGGTAGAGGAACTCCCGGAAGCGCTCGGCACGCACGGCGCGAAAGCCCGAGGTGAGGTCCAGGATGCGGTGTCCGGTGATGAGGCTCGCCAGGCGATTGTAGAGGTAGTTTCCGGCCAGTCGGCGCTTCCCGGCCTGGGAGGCGGCCGTACGCGCTCCTACCACCATCTCATAGCCTTCCTCCAGCATCTCGAGCAACCTGGGGATCAAGGCAGGGGGGTGCTGGCCGTCGGCATCCATGAACACCAGGGTCTCACCACGGGCCGCGCGTGCCCCCGTCTTGACGGCCGCACCGTTGCCCATGGAGTAGGGGTGGCGGACCACCCGTGCGCCGTGAGTACGGGCGATCTCGGCGGTGTCGTCCGAAGAGCCGTCGTCCACCACCACGATCTCGGCGTCCGGGCGCACCTCCCGTATGGCCGGCAACAACGCCTGTAGATTCCGGGCCTCGTTCTTCGCCGGAATGACGATCGACAGTGCAGGTCGTGTTTCCATCGTCTCCTCTCGTCCGATGCGGTTGCGCCGGTCCGTGGCCGTGGTCTCCGAACGCTGGTCTTTCAGCCCCGGAGGTGGCTTCGGCGCCTTCTCTCCGGGCTCACGACGTAGGAGTCCCCCGCCCTGGGTCTGGATCGGCGCGGGCCTCGTCGGCCGCGGTCCGCCCGGGGTCGCCATGCGTGCGAATCCGGTGCAGGCCGAAGCCGTTCTCGGCACCCAACCGGACGGTATGCCGCCGGAAGAACGACACGATGACCCCCTGCCGCTCCGGGTCGAGTCTCGACAGGGCATGCTGGAAGAGATCATACCGAACGAGCACGTGGGTGAAGCCCTGCTCCGTCAGTCTCCGCGCCAGCGCGGCCCCCGAGTCGGCCGTGGCCGCCAGCCGGCCCGGCAGCCCGTTGTCCAGGATCACCGGTACGTCGAAATAGTAGCGCCTGCCACCGAGATACAGACCCAATACGCGGCCGCCTGCAGGGACACTGCGATTGGCGAGCTGCACCATGGCGTAGTCCCCCAGGTGGGTGCGGATATAGGTCTCCCGGTCCACATGCCCGAGGAGCAGGGGGACAGGCTCCACCTTCTGCCATAAATGCATCGCATAGCTCAGGTTGGGCATGAAGAACGCGGCGATCAACGCGCCAGGGACGGCCTTTCTGGCCCAGGGGCGGGCATCGCGCTGCCGCAGCCACAGGTCGAGCCCGTGGAGGGCGTAGACCGTCAGAATGACCAAGGGCGGAACGATGGCCACGACGTAGCGCACCCGCATGTCCCGGGTGAAGAACGTGTAGAGAACGATGAGTGCGCAATACAGCCCGAGGAATGCCAGCTCCCAGCCGGGCAGCCCCTTGCGCAAGGGGCGCAGCGCCAGGAGCAGGGGCAGTATCAGGAGCAGCGGATGCAGACGCCCGTCGAAGTATCGGGGATCGTCGTCCCGACCTTCGAAAAAGATCCTGAACGGGATCAACAACGTATAGCCCAAAGGCTCCTCGTAGACGAGCCTTCGGGTGGTCAGGGGCCCCAGGGGCTTCTCCGCGGCGGGTCGTTGGGGGGCTGCGGGCGCCGGGGGGCGCTCCTGCTGGGCGAAGAGCGACTGGTGCAGCGGATAGATGGGATTCCCGGTGAGCGTGAGGTTCCGCAGGGGCCACGGCGAATAGACCAGCAGCGCGACTGCGAGGAACAGGGCGACAGATGCCGCGATCCGGCCCGGCGGAATCCCCTCGCGGCGGCGCACGGCGAACAGCGTCAGCAACAGGGAGAGGACCGTGAAGGCGACCAGGGCGTTGTACTTGGTGGAAAGGGCCAGTCCGGCACCGAGCCCGCCCAGCGCCAGCCATTGCCACCGGTGGGGGTGCTCCAGCCAGCGTATGGCTGCGAGCAGGGCGGTGGTGCCGAAGAAGGTCAGGCCCAGGTCCACGTACACGGTCACGGAGAGCTTGAGGATGAGCGGCACCGTCAGGAACATGAGTCCACCCGTCCAGGCCAGCACCGGACGCACCCGGCTGCGCAGATGGGCGACGATGAGCCCGGCGGTGAGCAGCGCGAAGGCGAAGTGGATGTACTTGGCCAGATTGTCCTGGCCCCACAGCAGCGGCAGGGTGTAGAGCAACTCCAGGAGTTGGGGATAGTAGGAGAACGGGATGTCGGGGGTCTCGTAGATCCCGCCATGGGCGATCCAGAGCTTGGGCACCGCCAGGTGATGCGTGAGTGCATCCCGGCTCACCGGAGGGACGGTGCACAGGAGGAAGACCAGTCCCGTCCATGCGAGGTAGGCCGTGACCAGTGCCGCCTTCCAGGCGCGGGAAGTACCCGTGTCACGCCCGGCTCGGGTGGCCGGCCGGTCGTGCCCCTCGGCTGGGGCACCCGATTGGGATCCCGACCCCGCGGGTGTCCAGCCTTGTGTCGCGGGTGTGTGCATGGATGAATCCGTCCTCGTACGTCTGTGTGCTGCCTGGCCCGGGTGCTCGCCGTGTCCCGGCGGCGGGTTTCCTCAGCCTGGTGACGCCGCAGGATCCAGGGAGCCGTCGTGGAGCTGGGCCCGTGGGACCAGGCCGGTGTCCTGCGCCTGGTGGGCCGCCCAACTCCGGAACCGCTGGCACTGATGCAGGGGATCGAATCCCGGGTCGTCCTCGTAGAAGTCGCACAGGGCGTTGACGAGCTTCGGCACCGGGGCGTCGCCCTGGTAGTGGCTCAGGGGCCACCAGCGGCGGGAGCCGAGGTCGAACAGGATCATGTCGTCGCGCATGTCGGGAAAGTGGGCGAGCCCCCAGCGTCCATGGAGTGCCGCGCGTTTCTTCGCTGCCACCAGGGCGTCGTAGGCCTGCGGCTTCACGATGACACGCCCGTCCTTCGAAACCGTGTAGACGCTGAGACTCTCCATGACGGCCCTGAGGACGTTCATACGGCTGCCGGAGATGCCGTCCGGACTGATGCTGGTCTCCGTGAACACGGGGTGCGCACAGGGATGCAGCAGGGAGCAGCCGTCGCCGGTCTCGTGCAGTGCCAGCGTCTCCACCGTCGGGGCCACGTCCACCAGTGAGACCAGGTGGGAATCGGTCCCGGCCGGCAGCGTGGGTCGGCCCTTCGAGAACCGCTGGACGGCGAGCAGCACCTGAATCTGGGTCGGGCTGGTGATGCTCGTACCGTGGCCTGCAGCCTCCGTCTGGAAGCGGGCCTGCGGGATGGCGCTGTGCAGGGCGTCGCGATCACG
>JALVEU010000077.1 GCA_027030565.1 Gammaproteobacteria bacterium
GACGCCTGCAACCTGCTCCACGAGGCCCGCCAGGCCCTGCTGCTCGCCCGCCTGCGCGAGGGCAGCGTCGCCGGCATGCGGGCCCGCGAGGCCCTGGAGATCGCCACCCGGGGCGGAGCCGCGGTGCTCGGACGCGACGACATCGGCGTACTGGCCCCGGGCAAGTGCGCCGACTTCGTCGCCATCGACCTGGACCGGCCGGTGCTGGCCGGCGCCGCCGACCCGGTGGCCGCCGTCGTCCTCTGCCAGGTGGACTACGTCGACCACGTCTGCGTCCACGGCCGCATGCTGGTGGAGGGCGGCCGGCTCACCCACGCCGATCATGCGGCCCTCGCCGCCCGCGGCCGCGCCGTGACCCGCGATCTCCTGTCCTGAGCCCAGCACGACCACCGGTCAGGCTGTGCTCTGCCCAACCGATGCGACCCGGTGGACCGGACCGAGGAGGGTAAGGGAGGTCCCGCGCGTGCTGGCTGAGGTATGCTCGCGGAAATGCCAACCCGACCAAGCCGCATGCACCTCCGCAGCCTCATCGTCGTCGCCCTGCTCCTGGCCGCGTTCGCCGGCTGGGTCTATTGGATCACGCGGCCCGAGCCGGTGCCCGTGACCGTGGCCGCCGTCGAGCTCGGGACGGTGGAGGAGACGGTGGCCAACACCCGCTCCGGAACGGTGAAGGCCTGCCGGCGGGCGGGGCTCTCGCCCAGCACCGGCGGGCAGATCGCCCGGCTCCCGGTGAAGGAAGGGCAGCGGGTCGAGCGCGGTGCCCTGCTCCTGGAGCTGTGGAACGAGGACTTGAAGGCCAAGGTCGAGACCGCGCGCGCCAGGATCCAGGTGCAGCGCGCCAAGGCCGATGCCGCCTGCATCAAGTCCGAGGTGGCGCAGCGCGACGCTGCGCGCCTGGAGCGGCTGCACCGGCAGAAGCTCGCCTCCGACGAACGCCTCGATCAGGCCCGCAGCAACGCGCAGGCCACGGCCGCCCAATGCGCCGCGGCGCGGGCCGCCGTGAAGCTGGCTCGGGCGCAGCTCCAGGAGGCCGAGGCGGCACTGGTGCGCACGCGCCTCACCGCCCCGTTCGCGGGCGTGGTGGCGCGCATCCATGGGGAGCTCGCCGAGTTCGTGACGCCCTCGCCCATCGGCATCCCCACGCCCCCGGCCGTGGATCTCATCGACACGAGCTGTTTCTATGTCTCTGCGCCCATCGACGAGGTGGACGCCCCTGGGATCCACGTGGGGCTCCCCGCGCGCATCACCCTGGACGCCTTCCGGGACGAAGTGTTTCCCGGGCGGGTGCGGCGCGTGGCCGACTTCGTCCTGGACCTGGAGAAGCAGGCCCGCACGGTGGCTGTGGAAGTGGACTTCATCCGCCCCGAGGACCGCGCCCGGCTGCTGGCCGGCTACAGCGCCGACGTGGAGATCGTACTCGCCCGGCGCGAGCGGACGCTGCGCGTGCCCACCGAAGCCGTGGTCCAGGGCAACCAGGTCTACCTCTACGACGCCGACTCGCGCACCCTCCGTCTTCGCAAGTTCCAGCCCGGGCTCGCCAACTGGGACTGGACCGAGGTCCGCTCCGGCCTCGAGGCCGGCGATCGCGTGGTGACCTCCGTGGACCGCGAGGGCATCGCCGACGGCGCCCGCGTCACTCTCGAGACCCCCTCGGCGCCGTGATCGAGCTCCTGGGGCTGGAGCGTGTCTACCGGATGGGCGACGAGGCGGTGCACGCCCTGCGCCAGGTGGAGCTGCGCATCGCCGATGGCGAATACGTGGCCATCATGGGGCCCTCGGGCTCGGGCAAGTCCACCCTGCTCCACGTGGTGGGCCTGCTCGACCGCCCCACCGCCGGGCGCTACCTCCTGGACGGCGTGGACACCACCACCCTCAGTGAGCCACAGCGGGCGCGGCTGCGCCGCGAACGCATCGGCTTCGTATTCCAGGCCTTCCACCTGATCCCGCGCATGACGGCTGCGGAGAACATCGAGGTACCCATGATCCTGGCGGGCATCGCCCCCCGCGAGCGGCGCAGGCGCGTGGCCGAGATTCTGGAGCGGCTGGGACTGGCCGACCGCGCCGGACACCGACCGGACCAGCTCTCCGGCGGCCAGCGCCAGCGTGTGGCCATCGGGCGCGCCGTGGTGATGCACCCCGGGATCCTGCTGGCCGACGAGCCCACGGGCAACCTGGATCATCAGGCCGGCGGCCAGGTGATGGCGCTGCTCGAGGCGCTGAACACGGAGGGGATCACCCTGGTGGTGGTGACCCACGACCCCGCCGTGGGCGGGCGCGCCAGACGCCGGGTGGAGATGTTCGACGGGCGCATCGTCGTCGATCACACGGGGCCCGCATGAGGGGGCCCGATCTGCTACGACTGGCGGGCGGCAGCCTGCGCGGCCAGCCCACCCGTTCCGGGCTCACCCTGCTCGCCATGGCCATCGGCGTGGCCTCGGTGATCGTCCTGGCCGGGCTCACCGAGGGTGCGCGCGACTACGTGCGCGGGCAGTTTCAGTCCCTGGGCGCCAACCTCCTCATCGTGCTACCCGGACGCAACGAGACCCGAGGCGGCCCACCCCCGCTGCTGGGGGCCACGCCGCGGCCGCTGCGCCTGGAGGACGCCCTGGCCCTGGAGCGGCTGCGCACGGTGCGCCGCGTCGCTCCGGTGGTGGTGGGCAACGTCCTGGTGCGCCACGGCGGCCTGGAGCGCGAGGTGACCGTGATCGGTTCCACCGCAGCCTTCCTCGAGGTGCGCCGGCTGCGCACGGCGCAGGGCCGCTTCCTGCCCGGCGGGGATCCGCACCGGGCGCGGCCCGTGGCCGTGCTCGGCGCCCGGCTCAAGCGCGAGCTGTTCGGCGGGCGCGAGGCGCTGGGGGCGTGGCTGCGCGTGCAGGACCGCCGCTTCCGAGTGATCGGTGTGCTGGCCGACACGGGACAGGCCCTGGGGCTCGACCTTGGGGACATGCTGGTGGTGCCAGTGGCCTCGGCCCAGCAGCTCTTCGACACCGAGGGGCTGTTCCGCATCCTGGTGGAGGCCCGCGAGGCGGCCCAGGTGGCGCCCACGCGCGAGGCCATCGGCCAGGTGATCCGCGAGCGCCACGACGGCAAGGACGACGTCACCATCGTGACCCAGGGGGCGATGCTCTCCACCTTCGACCGCGTCTTCCGCGCCCTCAGCCTGGCCATCGCCGGGGTGGCCGCGATCAGCCTGCTGGTGGCCGGGATCCTGACCATGAACGTGATGCTGGTCTCGGTGAGCCAGCGCACCGCGGAGATCGGCCTGCTCAAGGCCGTGGGCGCCGCCGACCGGCAGGTGCTGAGCCTGATCCTGGCCGAGTCCGCCGCCCTCTCGCTGCTCGGTGCGTTGGCCGGGCTGCTCGCCGGCCTGGCGGCCATCGCCCTGGAGCGGCGGCTGTTTCCCGGTTTCCCCCTGGCACTGGAAGGCTGGGCCATCGCCTTCGCCACCGGCGCGGCACTCGCCACGGGCATCGGCTTCAGTCTGCTCCCGGCCCGGCGCGCCGCACGGCTCGACCCGGTGATCGCCCTGGGGGCCGGGCGGTGAACAGCCGATGAACGCGGAGCTCGCCCTGCTCGCGCTGCGGGCGCTGCGCAGCCAGCCGTTGCGCAGCGTGCTCACTGCACTCGGCATCTGCATCGGCATCGCCGCCGTGGTGCTGCTCACCGCCATCGGCCAGGGCTTGAAGCAGTTCGTGCTCGCCGAGTTCACCCAGTTCGGCACGCATCTCATCGCCGTCAATCCGGGCAGGAACGTCACCTTCGGGCTCTCGGGGGCCCTGATCCACACGCTGCGCCCCCTGACCCTGGACGACGCCCGCGCGCTGGAGCACCTGCCCCAGGTACGCGCCGTGGTGCCCGTCGTGCAGGGCAACGCGGAGGTGGAAGGCGGCGGACGCAGCCGGCGCACCATGGTCATCGGCGTGGGCGGGCACATGCCCGAGGCCTGGTCCATGGAGGTGGCCAGCGGGCGCTTCCTGCCGGCCGCAGACCTCGGGTCCACGGCCGGATTCGCCGTGCTGGGGGCGACCATGCGCCGCGAGCTCTTCGGCCATACCAACCCGCTGGGGCGCCGGATCCGCATCGGGGGCGCCCCGTTTCGGGTGATCGGCGTCATGGCGCCCAAGGGCCAGTTCCTGGGCTTCGACCTGGACGATACGGTCTACATCCCGGCCGCCCGTGCCTTGGTGCTGTTCGACCGGGATGGGCTGATGGAGATCGACGTGCTCTATGCCCCCGAGGCCACCTCCGAGTCGGTGGCGCGCCGCATCCGCCAGCGGCTCGCCGCGCGCCACGGCGACGAAGACTTCACCATCACCACTCAAGACAAGATGCTCGCCACCCTGGGCGACATCCTGGGGATTCTCACCGCCGCAGTGGGGGCCCTGGGCGGGATCTCGCTGCTGGTGGGGGCGGTGGGCATCCTGACCCTGATGACCATCGGTGTACGCGAACGCACTGCCGAGATCGGTCTGCTGCGGGCCCTCGGGGCGGGCACCGGC
>JALVEU010000078.1 GCA_027030565.1 Gammaproteobacteria bacterium
CGCCGCCTGGCACGCTACGGGGACCGTCCGGCCGTGGGGCTGGGTATCGTGAAGGTCACGGGGGCCAACACGGTGGCCGTGGTGGATCGGGTGAAACAGCGCGTGGCCGAGGAGATCCGGCCTCAGCTGCCACCGGGAATGGCCCTGGACGTCGCCGCCGACGATGCCCACTTGGTGCGCGAACTGGTCTCCGCCCTGGAAGAGCATCTGGCGCTCGGCACGCTCCTGACCGCGCTGGTGGTGCTGGTGTTCCTGCGCAGCCTGCGCGCCACGGCCGTGATCACGCTGGCGGTTCCGGTCTCGCTGTTGAGCGCCATCGCGGTGATGTACTTCTCCGGGTACACCTTCAACACCATGACCCTGCTCGGCCTGTTGCTGCTCATCGGGGTGGTGGTGGACGACGCCATCGTGGTGCTGGAGAACATCGTCCGCCACCGGGAGCACATCGACCCGGACGCCCGCCGCGCGGCGGTGGCCGGCACCCGTCAGGTGGTGTTCGCCGTCGTGGCCGCCAGTCTCACCCTCGTATCCATCTTCGCGCCGGTGATCTTCATGGGGGGTGTCATCGGGCGCTTCTTTCGCTCGTTCGCCGTGGTGGTGACCTTCGGGGTCCTGGCCTCGCTGTTCGTCTCCCTGACCCTCACACCCATGCTCGCCTCCCGCTACGTGGAAATCGCCGGCGCCCACGGGCGCTTGTACCGTGTGGTGACGCGCCTTTTCGGCGCGATGGACCGAGGCTACAGGGCGCTGATTGGTGCCGCCCTGCGCGCGCGCTGGCTGGTGGTGGCGCTGGCCGTGGTCGCGGTGCTGCCCAGCGCTCATATCCTCGGGCGGCTTGGCAAGGGGTTCCTGCCCCAGGAGGACGAGGGAAGATTTCTCATCAGTTTCAAGACGCCTCTGGGCTCCAGCCTGTCCTACACGGACGGGCGGCTGCGTGCCATCGAGCAGCTCCTGGACGAGGAGCCCGGTGTGGCCTCCTGGTTCTCCGTGGTGGGCGGCGGACCCACCGGTCAGGTCAATCGCGGCGAGATCTCGGTGCTCCTGGAGCCGCGCGCGCAACGTGAGCGCCACATGTACGCGATCATCGATGCGTTGCGTGAGCGCCTGGCCCAGATCCCGGGGGTGGAGGCCTTTCCGGCTCCGGTGCCGCCCATCGGTGGCCAGCGCGGCGAACCCCTGCAGTTCGTGCTCACCGGCCCGGATGTGCGCGGGGTGGCACGGACGGCCGAACGGCTCAAGCAGCGTCTGGATGCGATCCCGGAGCTGGGTTCAGTAGACCTGGATCTGCAGCTCGCCCTCCCCCAGTTGCGCCTGAGCATCGACCGGACGCGGGCGGCGGACCTGGGGATCTCCACCCGCGACGTCGCCCTGGCCGCGAGCCTGTTGGTGGGTGGAATGGACGTGGGCAAGTACAACGACGAGCCTGGTGACGGCGAACGCTACGACATCCGCGCCAAAGCGGCCGAGGGGACCTTCCGGGTGCCCGACGATCTGCACCGGATCTATCTGCGGGGGCGCGACGGGCGCTTGGTGCGGTTCGACTCCGTAGCCCGGCTCATGGAGGAGCTCGGCCCTGCGCGGATCACCCGGCTCGACCTGCGTTACTCGGCGGAGTTCTTCAGCACCCCGAAGGTTTCCCTGGGCGCCGCGGTGCAACGGGTGCAACAGGCCGCTGCGGACCTGTTGCCGCCGGGTTACGCGGTGAAGATGATCGGGCGGGCCGAGGAGTTCGGCAAGACCGCCCGCTACATGCTCTTTGCGCTGGTCACCGCGGTGGTGCTGGTCTACATGGTGCTGGCCAGTCAGTTCGACTCGTTCGTGCAGCCGTTGATCATCATGGTGGCCCAGCCCCTGGCCATCGTGGGGGGATTGCTCGGCCTGTGGCTGACCGGCATGTCGCTCAATATCTTCTCCATGATCGGCCTGGTCCTACTCATGGGCCTGGTGGCGAAGAACTCGATCCTGCTGGTGGATTTCACCAATCAGCTGCGCCGGGAGGGGCACGACGTGGACAGTGCGCTGCGTGAGGCCTGTCCGGTGCGGCTGCGGCCGGTGCTGATGACGTCGCTCACGGTGGTGTTCACCATGCTGCCGGCGGCTCTGGGCCTGGGGGCAGGAGCCGATACCAACGGTCCGCTGGCGGTGGCCGTCATCGGGGGGATGCTCAGCTCGACGTTGCTCACCCTGGTTGTGGTGCCCGCGGTGTACTCGCTGGTGGAGAACGGATTGCACCGCGTGCGGGAATGGCGAACGGGACATCACCTCGGCGGCTGAGGCGGTTACATTTCGTTACCGAACCGAGAGCGCAGGCGCTGCTACGCTGTGTGTTACCGATTCGGAACACGGGAGAGGAGGTGTGGTATGCGCGGCGTAGTCATGGCGTGGATCTGGGTGCCGGTGTGGACCGCCGCGGTGGCGGGAGATGTACCGGAGCGCTGGTACTCCCCCGATCAGGTGGAGCAGGGTCGGGCTCTCTATGCCCAGCACTGTGCAAGCTGCCACGGCGACCGGGCCCAAGGTGCCCCGGACTGGAAGCAGCGCCGTGCGGACGGCAGATATCCCCCACCGCCACTCAACGGGACGGCTCACGCCTGGCATCATCCCCTGAGCCAGCTCAAACGGACCATCGACCGCGGCGGCGTGCCCCTCGGCGGGTGGATGCCAGGCTTCAAGGGCATCCTGGACGAGGCGCAGAAGGAGGCGGTCATCGCCTTCATCCAGAGCCACTGGCCCGATGCAGTCTACGAGGCCTGGGTGATGCGCGGGGGCCTGAAATAGGCGACGGTCCGCAACGGCGTCGTGGTTTTGTTCCGGCGCCGGGCTTCTGATAGGGTTCGCCGTCGATTTTGAACCGCGAACCCAGCGAGGAGCCCTTATGAGCGCAGCCGGATTCCAGCACATCGAGGTGCCCGCCGACGGCGAGCCCATCACCGCCAACCCGGATCACAGCCTGAACGTCCCATCCCGGCCCATCGTGCCCTTCATCGAGGGCGACGGCATCGGCAGCGACATCACGCCGGCCATGCGCCGGGTGGTGGACGCGGCGGTGGAAAAGGCCTATGGCGACGCTCGGACCATCGCCTGGATGGAGGTCTATGCAGGCGAGAAGGCGGTGCGGGTCTACGGCGAGGGTCAGTGGTTGCCCGAGGAGACTCTGGAGGCGCTGCGCACCTATATCGTCTCCATCAAGGGGCCCCTGACGACGCCCGTGGGCGGCGGGATCCGCTCGCTCAACGTGTCCATCCGCCAGGTGCTGGACCTCTATGCCTGCGTGCGGCCCGTGCGTTACTTCCCGGGCACGCCCAGCCCGCTGTGCCAACCCGAGAAGACCGACATGGTGATCTTCCGGGAGAACACGGAGGACATCTACGCGGGTATCGAGTGGCCCGCCGAATCGCCGCAGGCGCGCCGGGTGATCGACTTTCTGCAGGAGGAGATGGGCGTGACCAGCATCCGCTTCCCGCAGACCTCCGGCATCGGCATCAAGCCGGTCTCGCGCGAGGGCACGGAGCGCCTGGTGCGCAAGGCCATCCGCTATGCCCTCGACAACGACCGTGACTCGGTGAGTCTCGTGCACAAAGGCAACATCATGAAGTACACCGAAGGGGCGTTCCGTACCTGGGGCTACGAACTGGCCAAGCGTGAGTTCGGCGCCGAGGAGATCGACGGCGGGCCCTGGTGCCGCATCGTCCATCCGAAGACCGGCCGCGAGATCGTCGTCAAGGACATCATCGCCGACAATTTCCTGCAGCAGATCGTGCTCAAGCCCGAACTCTACGACGTGATCGCCACCCTCAATCTCAATGGCGACTACATCTCCGACGCCCTGGCCGCGCAGGTGGGGGGCATCGGCATGGCTCCCGGGGCCAACATCGCCGATACGGTCGCCGTGTTCGAGGCCACCCACGGCACCGCCCCCAAGTACACCGGGATGGATCGGGTCAACCCGGGTTCGCTGATCCTCTCGGCCGAAATGATGTTGCGCTACATGGGATGGACGGAGGCGGCCGACCGCATCATCGCCGGCATGTCGGGGGCCATCGCGGCCAAGACGGTCACCTACGACCTGGCCCGTGCCCTGGAGGCCGAGGGCGACACGAGTGCGACCGTCGTCGGCACCTCGGGGTTCGCCGAGGCGGTGGTCGCGCACATGTAGTGGATTCGGCCGGTGCAGCTACAGTATCCGCACCCTGCCGAGCCCCAAGGCCTTGATCACGGCCGAAGCGATCTCCTCGATGGAGCGGTCGGTGGTGTCGATGTAGGGAATGCGGTAGCGTCGGTACAGGGTCTCGGCCGCCCGCACCTCGCGCCGGCATTGCTCGATGGAGGCGTAACGGCTGCTGGGCCGGCGAGCGGCGCGGATCTTGTGCAGGCGCAGCGGGTCGATGGTCAGGCCGAAGAGCTTGGAGCGGAACGGCTGCAGGCTCGGAGGCAACCGACTCGTCTCGAAGTCCTCCTCGGTGAGGGGGTAGTTGGCCGCC
>JALVEU010000079.1 GCA_027030565.1 Gammaproteobacteria bacterium
AGGTCTTCGGCCCCGACCACGCCTTTCTGCCGCGCCGCGATCTGCTGAGCTTCGAGGAGATCGAGCGCCTGGTGCGGGCCTTCGCCGGGCTCGGCGTGCGCAAGGTGCGCATCACGGGCGGTGAGCCCCTGCTGCGCCGCCATCTGGAGCGTCTCATCGAGAAGATCGCATGCGTGGAGGGCATCGAGGACATCAGCCTCACCACCAATGGCTCGGTGCTCACGCGGGAGAAGGCGCAGCGCTTGCGCGACGCGGGGCTGCGGCGCATCAACGTGAGCCTGGACGCCCTGGACGACCCCACCTTCCAGGCCATCAACGACGTGCGCTTCCCGGTCGCCCGGGTGCTGGAGGCCATCGACCATGCGGCCGCGGCGGGGCTCTCGCCGGTGAAAGTCAACGCGGTGATCAAGCGCGGCGTCAACGAGCATGCCATCCTCGATCTGGCCGAACACTTCCGCGGCAGCCCGCACGTGGTGCGTTACATCGAATTCATGGACGTGGGCAGCAGCAACGGTTGGCGCATGGACGACGTGATCCCCGCACGGGAGATCATCGCCCGGATTCACGCGGCGCACCCGCTGGAGCCGGTACATCCCGCCTACCACGGGGAGGTGGCCAAGCGCTGGCGCTACGTGGACGGCCAGGGCGAGATCGGCGTCATCACCTCGGTGACCGAGGCCTTCTGCCGAAGCTGCTGCCGGGCGCGGATCTCGGCCAAGGGCGACCTGTTCACCTGTCTGTTCGCGCAGGACGGCCACAGCCTGCGCGAGCTCGTCCGCTCGGGGGCCGATACCGCCGCGTTGCAGCAGGCCATCGTGCAGGTGTGGGCGGGACGCAGGGACCGCTACTCGGAGATCCGCACCGAGGCCACTGCCGCCCGGGCCAAGGTCGAGATGTCCTACATCGGCGGATGAGCGGCGCAGGCGGCGATCCCGGCCGGCACCGTGCGGTGCTGATCGTGGCGCATGGCAGCCGCCGGGCCGAGTCCAACGAGGAGGTGCGTCGGCTGGCCGCGCGCGTGGCCGAGCAGCTCGCCGCCGATCCGGCGATCCTCTGCGTGGAGAGCGCCTTCCTGGAACTCGCCGAGCCCGACATCGGGGCAGGGATCGACCGCTGCGTGGCGCGGGGAGCGCGTGAGGTGATCGTGTTGCCCTACTTCCTGGCCGCAGGCCGGCACGTGCAGCAAGACATTCCGGAGTGGGTGCAGGCGGCCCGAGACCGCCATCCGGAGGTGTGCATCGTGCTGGGCCCGCACCTGGGGGCCAGCGAAGAGCTCGCGGCCCTGCTGATCCGACTGGGTCATCGTGCAGCAAGATGAGCCGCGGGGCCCGGGCGGTGTGCCGGGCCCCTCCGGTCTTCAGCGGGACACGAACCGAAGCCAGTTCATGTTGAGTCCGCCACGTTCGATGACCACGCGCAGGACGTGTCGGCCACCCGTCAGCTCCACTGGCATCCGCACGGTCTGCCAGCCGTGCCAACCGCCCGTTCCGGGCAGGACGATCTCGCCGGAGACGTCGATGCCGTCGAGTTCAAGGCGGATGCGGCGACCCTCCTTGGGAGTCGTATAGTGGACATCGACTGCGTAGTGGCCGGTCTTTGCCACGTCCACCGTGAACTCCAGCCACTCGCCAGTGCCGAGACCGCCGACGTAGAACCCCTGCCTACGGCTGTACCAGATGTCTACGGCATCGTCCCGGTATTGCCCCCCTCTGTTGCGCGAAGTCCCATCGTGGTACGCGACACCTTCGCCACCGAGGTCGTAGTTCTCCATCTCGATGCGGCCGGGAATCGGGGCGGGGCTGCCATTCCACGGCGCCTGTGCTCCGGCAGCCGGAACGACGGTGATGGTCACGGTCTTTCGCGCACTTCGGCCGGTACCATCGCGATCGGTGGCGATGAACGTGACCCGGTGCCTGCCGCGACTGTCTGGAGTGGGTGTCCAGCTGAATATGCCGCGGCCCTCGCCCTCATCGGAGAAGACGGCCTCGGCAGGCAGGTTCAAGGTGCGCAGGCGCAGCGCCGCCCTCGGGCCATCGTCACGGGCTACCACCGTGAACGTCAGTGTCGCGCCTACCTCGACACGCCGGTCGCCGATGGATGCCAGCTGCGGGGGCCTGTCGGGGCCTTTCCCCTTGTGTCGATCTTCGTCGTTGCTGTCCCCGTCAGCCGCGGGGCTTCCGTCATGGCTCGCAGAGCTCCCATCTGGCACAGGGCTCCACGGGTCCTTGAAGAGCTTCGGGACGAGACGACCGGAGTACTGGGCGCCGGTCTGAGCTTCCGACGCTTGCAGATGCCGGACCCCGGCCAGGCGTATCGATCCGACGGCTGCGCCATGGAACACTTCGGCCGCCCCAGCGTCGGACATCTCCCCCAGATCCTCGAATGGGGCACCGACCAGCAGGTCGTCGAGGCCATCGGCGTTGAAATCGCCTGCAAGGAGGGTGTAGCCGAACCAGGCGTTGGCCTGCGGTCCGGCTTGTTCGCCTTGCCCGCTGGGTAGCAGCAGGTCGCCTTCCTGGGACGCGTACGTGAGCCCTTCTGGACCTCCCAAGAGCAGGCTGACCGAACCGGCGTCTTCCAGACCGTGGAGATCGTCCTGAGGTGCGCCGACCGCCAGGTCGCAGAAACCGTCTCCATTGAAATCGCCTGCAGCCAGCGCCCACCCCCAGTGGTCTCCTGCGGCGCCTTCAGTGGGACCAGTGCGCGCCAGGAGGACAGGGGGGCGGGCCGGGCGCCCGGACTTGCCCAACAAGCCCCAGCCCTGGCTTCCGTAGAATACTTCGACGGCACCTGTGCCAGGCTCCCCGCCGATGTCGGCGCCTTCTCCCGGAATACCCACGGCAAGATCGTCGATGCCGTCCCGATCGAAATCACATGCCGCCAAGGCATAAGAGAAGGCGTCATTGGGCTGGGGATAGCCAGGTACGTCCGGTTTCCACTGGCGCAGATACTCGGCACCCTTGGGGACCAGGCCCACGCGCCGACGGCCATAATAGGTGCTCACTGCCCCATGGTTCCGGCCTGGTACATCCGCCCGTCCAGTGTGTTCGCAGGTGACGCCCACGGCCAGATCGTCCACCCGGTTGCCGTCGAAGTCCCCCACTGCCAGGCTCGAACCGAAGCAGTCCCCGTACTCGACCCAGCCGTCGTAACTCTCGCCACGATCCTGATGCCAGAGCTGGTTTCGCGCCCGCTGCAAGCCTTTCGGTCCCCCGAACACCAGGTTCACGACACCCGCATCCCGGCACCCGCGCTCCTGTCTGCACTTTGGTCCGGATCCGTTTGGTGGTCCCAGGTCGGGGAAGTCTTCCCCTGGCACCCCGATCGCAAGATCGTCGTAACCGTCGGCGTCGAAATCGCCCACCGCAAGGGCTGCGCCGAACCGGTCTCCACGTTCGGGTTTGTCTTGAAGCGGACCCTGATGCCAGATTTGCCAGCGCTGCGTGTTCAGTCCCTCCGCGCTGCCGTAGTACACCAGGGTCAGGCCCCTGTGCCGGTTCCGTGACGGGAGACCGATGGCCAAGTCGGCGTAGCCGTCGGCATCGAAGTCACCGGCAGCCACCACTGCGCCGAAGGCATCGCCAGGTTCGGGGTCCAAGGGGGAGCCGGGTATGCCCAGATCCAAAACCTGACTGGCGGCTTTGTTCACGCCATCTGCGCTGCCGAATAGGATCTGGACTGCCCCAGCCTTCTCCACGTCTGCCACGTCCTTCCCGGGCATGCCTACCACCAGATCCTGGTAGCCATCACCGTTGAAGTCGGCGCGGAGAGCGTTACCGGCAGCGAAAACGGGTGAAAGCAATAATTGCACAGCGCCCAGTGCTGCGACCACAGTCCAACTCCACAGGGACGAGCCCTTCCGTGGAGCCATGTTACCGATCGCCATCGTACCTCCTTGACGGATTCACCTCTGTGGGGACCTCTCGAAGATTGACCTGCCGCCAATGGCGTGCGCAAGTGCCTCTGGCAGATTTTGCAGTAGGGATCGCACTTACTCTTGGACGTGCGGGATCGAGATGGCTCGCGGGCCCTGCGGCGCTCCGATCCCGGCATACCAGGCTGGAGATGAGGGTCGTGCGCTTTGCCTGACCCGGTGCAAGCTCAGTGGAGCGCGCGGGCGAGTTGGTACTGGACGGCCCGTCCCAGGCTGTCGCGAATCGTCAGCCCCTGCGCGTTGAGTCGTATGGTGTACCGCTGCGAGGCCCCGGTACGTGCATCGCGCATCCATAGCTGTGAACCCTGGAGGCGAAGTGTGCCCAGGCCCAGTACCTCTCCGCCTCGCAGAAGTATGAAACGTTCGTCCTGTATCCACAGAGTCGTACCGTTGGCCGCGACCCAGAGTCCGGAAAGCCGATCGGCACGATTCGCCCCCGGCCCGGCTGCTTTCGGTGCGCCACCTGGAGGCGCCGACACCCCTGCGCCGAGGGTTCCAGGAGCCGGATTGTTCCCGGACCAAGGCGTCGGTACGTTGCCTGACGCCCACGGAGCCATGGATGTTCCAGCCCATGGGAGCCCCGTGACCCCAGGGGGCGACGAGCCCCATGCTCCGGGCATCGCGCTCCACGGCTGCACGCCCGAGGCGGCCCAGGGTTGCGAGGCCCAGGCGCCATAGGGCAGGGCGCTGCTGTCGAGCACGCTCGCCCAGTCGAACCCCAGGCTCGCGCCGGTACCGCCCATGGCCTGATTCCAGAGGCGCGCCATGACGATCATGGCCTGCATCAGCGCCGCCACGTCCTGCGGGCTGAGTGCGCTGGCGGCCCCGCCGGAAGTGGACAGCATGAGCGCCGCGGCACAGATGGCGGCCCGGGCCCGGGATGATCGCTCAACCGCGTCCATGTGGTGCATCGAAGTCGACGATCGGTCCCTTGGGCACGATGCCCGAGGGATTGAGTCGTGGGTGGCTGGTGAAGTAATGGGTCTTGATGTGGTCCATGCGCAGGGTCTCCCGCACGCCCGGCCGCTGCAGCAGATCGCGTGTATAGCCCCAGAGATTGGGGAAATCGACCAGGCGTTGGCGGTTGCACTTGAAATGGGTGTAGTAGACGGCATCGAAGCGCAACAGTGTGGGCAGCAGACGCCAGTCGGCCTCGGTGATCCGCTCCCCGAGGAGGTAGCGGTGATGCGACAGGCGCGTCTCCAGCTCGTCCAGGGTGGCGAACAGGCGGTCGTAGGCGCGCTCGTAGGCCTGCTGCGTACCGGCGAACCCGGCACGATACACTCCGTTGTTGACGTTCTCGTAGATCTGCGCATTGAGGGCGTCGATGGCCTCGCGCAGCGGCTCGGGATAGAAATCCACATCGGCGCGGGCGCCGCAGCCGTCGAAGGCCGAGTTGAACATACGGATGATCTCCGAGGACTCGTTGTTGACGATGGTCTCGCGGCTACGGTCCCACAGCACCGGCACCGTGACCACGCCCTCGTAGCCGGGCTCGGCGCGCTCGTAGATCTCGCGCAGGGCATGTGCCCCATAGAGGTGATCGGGCGTGGCGCCCGGGAACTCGCCGAAGACCCAGCTCTCGGGCGGCATGATGGGATGAACCACGGAGATGCCGACGAGGCCCTCCAGGCCCTTGAGGGCACGGTAGATCAGGGTCCGGTGTGCCCAAGGGCAGGCGTAGGAGACATAGAGGTGGTAGCGGCCCGGCTCGGCCCGAAAGCCGCCTTCGCCGCTGGGACCTGGTGAGCCGTCTGGTGTGACCCAGCTGCGAAAGGCGGACTCCCAGCGCTGAAACTCGCCTTGGTCGTCGGTGTGCATGGGGCTCATGCGCAAGAACCGGGTGTTTCTGATGATAGACCCAAGCCGGGGATTCGGGGTACGGGAGGGCGCTTGATCTGCCAGCGAGACCCGCTGCCAGGCGGGAGCTCAGAGCGTGAGCGTCTCGAGCAGCGAGAGTCCCGTGACCCCGCTGAGTAGCGAGAGCAGGGCCCGCAGCAGCGGCTGCTGGCTGAATGGGGCGTAGGCACCCAGGCGCAGCGTACGCAGCTGGCCGATCATGGCATCGGCCTGTGCCGTGATGTGCTCGCCGTCCGGCACACCCACATACAGGACGCGCAGCGCCTCCAGGTCGCGGAGAGTTCGGGTGCGCATCGCCTCGGCGGCGCGGCGCAACTTCCAGGCGAACCCGATCAGCAGGACCAGGGCCATGCCGATCACGAGCTGCATGGCGAACGGGAGGTTCCATGCGTCGAAGAAGCCGGAGCGTGCGACGATCAGCAGAAACAAAACCACGGCGGGATACCAGACCAAGTTCTCCACGGGCTGGGTGATTCGTGCCAGCAACTGGGCCCACGGCAATTGCTCACGATCGGGAGCCATGCGAACCCCACGCACTTCACAGGGCCATGCATCCGTCGCGTTTGGGAACAGCTCGCAGGCCCGGTGCCAGCCGCCCGGACACTCCGGCGTGCTGCTTTGGTCTTTTGTCGTTGACCTTACAACCTCTACATAGTCGATCTCTGCGGCATGTCAAGCTGCGGACAGCCGAGAGTGCGTCGGGGCGGGCGTTCCAGCGCACCGCAGGGCCCGAAGCCAACCGTGGGCCAGATCGAGCCGTGCGCATTGCCGCCCCAGAATCCCATCAGTACAATACTTTGCCGATTTTTCCGCAGAACCCGCGGTCGACCGCGGGTTTCGTTTTTTCACCTTCTGTGACAGGAGCTTCCATGGCCGTCGAACGTACCCTTTCCATCATCAAGCCCGATGCCGTGGCCAAGAACGTCATCGGTCAGATCTATGACCGTTTTGAGCGCGCAGGGCTGCGCATCGTCGCCGCCAAGATGCTGCACTTGACCCGCGAGCAGGCGCGTGCCTTCTATGCGGTGCACAAGGAGCGGCCGTTCTACGAGGATCTTGTGGAATTCATGACCTCTGGTCCAGTGATGGTGCAGGTGCTTGAAGGTGAGGACGCGATCGCCAAGAATCGTGAGGTGATGGGCGCTACCAATCCCAAGGAGGCAGCCCCCGGCACCATCCGGGCCGATTTCGCCGAGACCGTGGACGAGAACGCGGTGCATGGCTCCGACGGTCCCGACACGGCTCGCGCCGAGATTGCGTTTTTCTTCAGCGAGATCGAGCTCTGCCCGCGCACGCGATGACCGCCGTCGGCGAGAGGACCGAACTGCTGGGCATGCCCCGCGAGCGGCTGGAGGGCTGGTTCGCGGCGCGCGGTGAGAAGCCGTTCCGCGCGCGCCAGGTCCTCAAATGGATCCATGCCCGAGGGGTGACGGACTTCTCGCAGATGACCGACCTGTCCAAGGCGCTGCGCGAACGTCTCGCCACCGAGGCGGTGCTGCGCCTGCCCGAAGTGGTGGGTGATCGGATCTCCGCGGACGGTACCCGCAAGTGGGCGCTGCGTGTCGACGCACACAATGTCGTCGAGACGGTGTTCATCCCCGAGGCGCGGCGAGGGACCCTGTGCGTGTCGTCGCAGGTGGGCTGCGCGCTGGACTGCACCTTCTGCGCCACGGCGCGACAGGGATTCAACCGTAACCTGACAGCGGCCGAGATCATCGGCCAGGTCTGGCTCGCCCGACGCATCCTGGAGCAGGCGGGCATGGGGACCGCGGCCCTCACCAACGTGGTGCTCATGGGGATGGGCGAGCCGCTGCTCAACTATCGCAACGTGGTGGACGCGCTCAAGCTGATGATGGACGACGACGCCTACGGCTTCGGCAAGCGCCGGGTGACCCTGAGCACGGCCGGTGTGGTCCCGGCCATGGACCGGCTGCGCGAGGAGCTCGACGTGAGCCTGGCGGTGTCGCTACATGCCCCGGACGACGCGCTGCGCGACCGGCTCGTGCCCCTCAACCGCAAGTACCCCATCGCCGAGCTCATGGCCGCCTGTCGCCGGTTTCTCGATGGCAAGCACCGTAAGCACAGCATCACGTTCGAATATGTGATGCTCGACGGGATCAACGACTCGGTGGACCATGCGCGGCGCTTGGCGCGGCTGCTTGCCGGTCTGCCGTCCAAGGTCAACCTGATCCCATTCAACCCGTTTCGGGGCACCCGGTATCGACGCTCCTCCGATGCGGCCACTGCGCGTTTCGCCGCGGTGCTGCAGGACAAAGGCATCACCACGATCACACGGCGCACGCGAGGAGACGACATCGAGGCGGCCTGCGGCCAGCTGGCCGGCAGGATACGCGATCGTGCCCGGCGTGCCCGCCACTTCGCCCGTGTGGAGGAAATGTTTCGTGCGCAGTCGGCCTGAGGAGTCGGTAGGAGTCCGCAGTGCCTGGCACCGGTTTCTCGACGGTGTACGGCCATGGGTGCTCGCGGTGTTGACGGTGGCGCTGGCGGCCGCTTGCAGCAATACCCCGGAACGCAAGGCGAATCTGCGCGAAGCGGCGCGGATCAACGTGAGCCTGGGGGCGGGGTATCTGAATCAGGGCGATGTGGACCTCGCCAACGAGAAACTCGTCAAGGCATTGCAACAGGCCCCGGATCTTCCCGAGGCGCACTGGACCTACGCATTGTTGCAGATGCGCCTGCAGAACTACGAGGCCGCCGAGCAGCATTTCAAGAAGGCGTTGGAGCTGGATCCCAACGACTCCCGGGGTCACAACAACTACGGCATCTTCCTGTGCGAGCGTGGCCGCCATGCGGATGCCATTCAACAGTTCCTGAAGGCGGCGGCCGATCCTCTGTACGATGCGATCCCGGCCGCGTACGTGAATGCAGGAGTCTGTGCAGAGAAGATCCCCGATCCGGCGGCTGCCGAACGTTATCTGCTTCAGGCCCTGGAGCACGATCCCAATTTCCCCCAGGCCCTGCTCAAGCTCGCCGGGCTCATGCTCGACCAGGGCCGGATCCAAGAGGCGGCCACTTACTTGCAACGTTATGAGGCCGTGTCCCGGCCGACTGCCGAGTCGCTCCTCCTGGGCTACCGGCTGGCCCGGGCGCGTGGTGACCACGCCGCGGCGCGGCGTTACGGCGGTGTGCTCGTCAAGCAGTTCCCGGATTCTCCCCAGGCCCAGGAAGTGTTGCGGCGGTGACCGAGGCCGACACCACCCCCTTGCGTGCCGACCCGGCGGGTCTCGGCCCCGGCGAGGCCCTGACCCAGGCACGGGAGGAGTTCGATATCCCCATCGAGGAAATGGCCAGGCGTCTGCGTCTGTCCGTGGCCACGGTACGCGCTCTGGAGGAGTGTGACCGCGCGTCCCTGCCCGAGACCGCGTACGTGTTGGGTTACGTGCGCGCCTACGTGCGCATGCTGGATCTGGATCCCGATCCGTATGTGGCGGCGTATCGGGCCTGGCTGCGGCGGGATGCCGAGGAGGTTCCCAGCCAGCCAGAAGACACCGAGCCTGCCCCGCGCCGGTCCCATCGGCCGCTCGGCTGGATTGCACTGGCAGTGGCGGCCGGCATCGCGGCCGTGGTGCTCTGGTGGTGGCAGACGCGCGCTCCCCTCGACGGTGCCCGGGCTCCCGTGGTGACGTCTACTTTGGAGGAGGGCGGCGGCCGAGGGGAGTCTCCGGCCGGACCGGGGGCGATGCCTTCTTCCGACCGGGCACAGGAGGCGGAGGGCATGGGGATGGCTGGAGGTTCGTCTCTTCCGCAGCATCCGGCACCAACCCCCGAGCCACCCGAGAAGCCGGCCCAGGATGGGTCTCCGGCACCCCCCGACTCGGATGCCGGGATGGCGCAGGAGGCGGGGACGGCCGTCCCCACCGCAGGGCCCCGCCGGCACGAGCCGGACGCGCGTCCAGCCGTGGAGTCTTCCACCGCAGCCGCGGCCCCCGTCCCCGCCGAGGGCACGCACCAGCTGACCCTGCGGTTCAAGGCGCGGTCCTGGACCGAGGTGTACGATGCCGACGGCCGGCGCCTCCTGTTCGATCTGTACAAGCCGGGCCAGGTGAAGGTGGTCCAGGGCCGGCCGCCGTTCAAGATCCGGCTGGGTTTCGCCGATGGCGTGGAGCTCCTCTACGACGGTGAGCCCGTGGACATGCGCCGTTACGTGCGTCCCGACAAGACGGCGCGTTTTACGCTGGGTGAGCCTGGCGCCCCGGGAGCGAGCCCGTGAAGAAGCTGCAGTCGGTGCGTGGGATGCACGACGTCCTGCCGCCGGAGACAGCGCTGTGGCGCGAGATGGAGCAGCGGATCGTCGCTGCCGTCGAGGCCTACGGATATCAGGAGATCCGGTTGCCCATCGTCGAGCACACGGAGCTGTTCGCGCGCTCCATCGGCGAGGTCACGGACATCGTCGAGAAGGAGATGTACACCTTCCGGGATCGGAACGGCGACAGCCTCAGTCTGCGGCCGGAAGGGACGGCAGGCTGCGTCCGGGCGGGAATCCAGCACGGCTTTCTGCACAACCGCCAGCAGCGGCTGTGGTACGCCGGGCCCATGTTCCGGCATGAGCGCCCCCAGAAGGGACGTTACCGCCAGTTCCACCAGATCGGGGTGGAGGCGTTTGGCATGGCCGGGCCGGACGTGGATGCGGAACAGATCCTGCTGTGCCGGCGTATCTGGGAGGTGCTGGGCATCCAGGGGCTGCGGCTGGAGATCAATTCACTGGGAGATCTACCCGACCGCCGCGCCTATCGGGAACGCCTCGTGGCCCATCTGCGCGAGCACCGCGATGCCCTCGACGCCGAGGCGCTGCGTCGCCTGGAGACCAATCCGCTGCGCATCCTCGACAGCAAGAACCCCGCGCTCCGGCCGGTGATCGAGGCCGCGCCTGCGTTTCACGAGTTCCTCTCCAAGGCGGCGCGGGACCACTACGAGGGCCTCAAACGCCTGTTGGACGAGGCCGGTGTGGCCTATGTGCAGAATCCTCGCCTGGTGCGCGGGCTGGACTATTACAACCGGACGGTCTTCGAGTGGGTGACCGACCGCCTGGGGGCTCAGGGCACGGTATGCGCCGGAGGGCGCTACGACGGGTTGGTGGAGCAACTGGGCGGGCGGTCCACGCCGGCGGCAGGATTCGCCATCGGGTTGGAACGGGTCGCGGAGCTGCTGCCCGACTGGGATGCGGAGACACTGGCGTCACCGGACGCCTACCTCGTGGCGGTGGGGGCCGAGGCGGAACGGTTCTCCAGAGGGCTGGCCGAACGGTTGCGCGATCAGGTCCCGGGTCTGCGTCTGGTGGCCAATTGTGGTGACGGAAGTTTCAAGGCGCAGTTCAAGCGTGCCGATCGGAGCGGGGCGGCCCTGGCACTCGTCGTGGGGGAGGAGGAGGCGGCTCGGGGTATGGTGACGCTCAAGCCCCTGCGGGGCTCGGGTGAGCAGGTCCAGCTGGACGAATCGGCGCTGGTGGCGGAGCTGCGTACACGGGTGCACGCCCGCAGACGGGAGAACACGGAATGACCGATTACGAGACCGAAGAACAACGTGTCGAGGCGATCCGCAAGTGGTGGGCCGAGAACGGCACCTCGATCATTCTCGGGGCGCTGCTCGGAATCGGCCTGCTGTTGGGATGGCGGGGCTGGGTCTACTGGAAGCAGAAGACGGCGGAGGAGGCCTCCGATCACTACGCCCGGTTGGTGCAAGCGGTGGCCGATGCCGAGCTGGAATCGGCCGAGCGCGAGGCCGGGCTGCTCAAGGTGGATTACGGATCCACACCCTATGCCGCCGTAGCGGCATTGGCACTGGCGCGTCTGGAGGCGCAGCAGGGCGCCCTGGACAAGGCCGCTGCAGAGCTCCAGTGGGTGCTGGACAACGCGACGCAGGAGACGGCGCGACAGGTGGCGCGGCTGCGCCTGGCTCGCGTGCGCACCGCACAGCAGCGCCCTGACGAGGCCCTGGCCCTGCTCGAGGACCTGCCGGAGGCGTATATGGCGCTAGTGGAAGAGGCGCGGGGGGATGCCCTGCTGAGCAAGGGTGACCGGGACGGGGCGCGCGCGGCCTATGATCGGGCGCTCGCCGCGGCCGGGCGCACCGTGGACTACCTCCAGTGGAAACGGGACGACTTGGGCGATCCCCCCCAGGTGGCCGGTGAATGAGCACCGGAGTGGACAGGCGGGCGGTCCGCTTCACAGGCGCAGCCCTCCCGTGGCGAGTGCTCTTGCGGCTGTTCGCCGCTGCAACGCTGGTGGTGCAGTTGGGTGGCTGCGCCGTCTGGGAACGCATGACCGGCCTGTTCGGCGAGGAAAACGTCAACCCGCCTGCAGAGCTCCCCGAAATCGCTCCAACGCTCCGGGTGCAGGTCCTGTGGCGCCGGGAGGTGGGCCAGGGCGTCGAACAGGACTACACCAGGCTCATGCCCCTGGTGCTCGGGGACACGGTGTATGCGGCGGGGGCGCGGGGCAAGGTGGCGGCGCTGGATGCGCGCTCGGGCGCACCGCGCTGGGAGGTGAAGCTGGACGTGCAGACCAACGCCGGGGTCAACGGCGGCGAGAACCTGGTGGCGATCGGCACCAGCGAAGGCGAGGTGATCGCGCTGGATCCGGTCACCGGCGAGGAACACTGGCGGCGCACCCTCACCAGCGAAGTCATGGCCATCTCGCGCGAGGTGGACGAGACCGTGATCGTGCGCACCAACGATGGCTGGGTCTGGGCCCTGGACGCACGCAGCGGCGAACAGCGCTGGAGTACGCGCCGCATGCCGCCGCCCTTGAGCCTGCGTGGGCAGAGTCGCCCTCGGATCGCCCTGGATCGCGTGGTGGTGGGGTTCGACGACGGCAAGCTGGCGGCTTTCTCCCTGCCGGACGGAGTCAAGCTGTGGCAGGCCACGGTGGCCGTGCCCGAGGGGCGTTCGGAAGTGGAACGGCTCGTGGACGTGGACGGCCAGATCCGGGTGCGTGACGGCGTGGTCTACGCTGCGGCCTACCACGGCCGCGTGGTGGCCGTCTCCCTGGCCGAGGGACGCATCCTCTGGGCACGGGAGATCGGCTCTCACGCGGGCCTGGACGCAGACGACCTGTGGATCTACGTGACCGACGATCAGGACCAGGTGTGGGCGCTGGACGGTGAGACGGGGGCTTCGCTGTGGAAACAGGACAAGCTCGAGTACCGGCGGCTGAGCGCGCCTGCAGTCGTCGGTGAATACGTCGTGGCCGGCGACTTCGAAGGCTATCTGCACTGGATGGACAAGACCGACGGACACTTCGTGGCCCGTGTGGAGGTGGACGGCGAGGGGATCCTCAGCCCGCCGGTCGTGGTGGACGGTCGTCTCTACGTACAGGGTCGGGGGGGTATCGTCGCTGCACTGGCGGTGGGCGGGGAAACGCCTCAATCGCCATGAGGCCGGTCGTCGCCCTGGTGGGCCGCCCCAATGTGGGCAAGTCGACCTTGTTCAATGTCCTGACCCGCAGCCGGGATGCGCTGGTGGCCGACCATCCCGGGCTGACACGTGATCGCAAGTACGGCATCGGCCGCGTGGGGGATGCCGACTATCTGGTGGTCGATACCGGTGGACTCGGGCTGGAGTTGGAGGCGCTCGACGAACGCATGGCGCGCCAGACCGCTCAAGCCGTGCAGGAGGCCGATGCAGTCGTTTTCCTGGTGGATGCGCGAGAGGGCCTGACCGCTCGTGACGAGGAAATCGCCCAGCGTCTGCGCGAGTCGGGCAAGCCGGTGGTGCTGGCGGTCAACAAGACCGATGGGCTGGACGTGGAGCAGGCGCTCAGCGAGTTCTACCGGCTGGGCATCGCACCGGTGGTGCCCATCGCTGCGGCACACGGTCGTGGGGTGCACCGCCTGGTCGATGCGGTGATGCAGGTACTGCCGGAGGAGATCCGCGGCAGTGCCGTGGCCGAGCGCGAGGTGGGGGCTGGCGAAGGTATCCGCATCGCTTTCGTGGGGCGGCCCAATGTGGGCAAGTCCACGCTCATCAACCGACTGCTCGGGGAAGAACGGCTGGTGACCCTGGACCGGCCGGGGACCACACGCGACACGGTGGAGGTCCCGTTTGAACGGGAGGGACGACGCTACGTGCTCATCGACACCGCCGGGGTGCGGCGCCGGGCCCGGGTTCGTGAAGCCGTGGAGAAGTTCAGCGTCATCAAGAGCCTGCAGGCCGCGGAGCGGGCCGACGTGGTGGTCATGGTGCTGGACGCCCGCGAAGGGGTCACCGAGCAGGATGCGACGCTCCTGGGCCTGGTCCTCGAAATGGGTCGCGCGGTGGTTCTGGTGGTCAACAAATGGGACGGGCTGACAGCCGAGCAGAAGGCCCGGGTGCGTGCAGGCATCGCACGTCGTCTCGGATTCCTGGACTTCTGTGAACGAATCGAAGTCTCGGCCCTGCACGGTACGGGTGTGGGGCTGATATTGCCCGCCGTGCAGCGGGCCGACCAGGCGGCACGGTTCCGCATCCCCACCCCGGAGCTCAATCGGCTGCTGGAGCAGGCGGTGGCCGCCCATCAGCCCCCCATGTCCCGGGGCCGTCGCATCAAGCTGCGTTACGCCCACCAGGTGGGGATTCGCCCGCCCACCATCGTCGTCTACGGGACCCAGGCCACCCGCCTGCCGGCCGCATACCGACGCTACCTCATCAACACCATACGCAAGACCTACGGTCTGGTCGGTTCACCCATCCGCCTGGAGCTGCGCAGCGCGGAGAATCCATTTGCGGGGCGCCGCAACAAACTCACACCGCGGCAGCAGCGCAAGCGCCAGCGACTCATGCGCCACGTGAAGCAGAGGCGGCGGCGATGAGCGCCCAGGTCCTCGTATGGGTCATCTCCCTGGATGCACCACGGGCCGTGGTGCGGCGCTGCACGCGCTGGTTGGATGCGGCGGAGCGGTCTCGAATGCAACGGCTGCGGGACGTTGGTGAGCGACGTCGTTTCGCGGTGGCACATGGGGCCATGCGCGAGATCCTCGGTGCTCGGCTCGGGTGTCCTCCACAGGTCCTCGTATTCTCCTACGGCCGCTTCGGCAAGCCGGAACTGAGTTGGCCGCGGCCACGCGCCCGGCGACTGGAGTTCAATCTCTCTCATTCGGGC
>JALVEU010000080.1 GCA_027030565.1 Gammaproteobacteria bacterium
CCGATCCGCCAGGCCCAGCCGTTCCAGCAGCGGGTCGGTCAGCCACGCCGGCTTGTTGGTGACCACGCCCCAGGGCAGGCCCCACGCTTCCAGCCGCTGGAGCAGGCCTGCCATGCCCGGGAACAACCGGGTGCGATTGCACAGGTCCTGGGCGTAGAGCTCGAGGAACCGGCGCCGCCGTGCCTGGAACACTGCGTCGTCGGGTTCCCCGCCGAAGGCGAGGGCCACCAGTGCGGTGCTGCCGCGGGAGACCTCGGCGCGGATGCGTGGATAAGGCAGAGGTGGAAGCCCCTCTTCGGCCAGTAGACGGTTGAGGGCTTGGGCGATATCGGGGGCGGTATCGGCCAGTGTGCCGTCCAGATCGAAGAACACCGCCCCGCTCATGCGTGCTCTCTGCGAAACGCCATCATGTAGTTCACGCTCACGTCGTCTTCCAGCCGATAGCGCCGGGTGAGGGGATTGTAGGTGAGGCCGATCATGTCCCGGGGCACGAGCCCGCTGCTCCGCGCCCAGGTCTCGAGTTCCGAAGGGCGGATGAACCGGGCGTATTCGTGGGTGCCCCGGGGCAGCAGACGCAGGACGTACTCGGCGCCGACGATGGCGAAGAGGAAAGACTTGGGGTTGCGGTTGATGGTGGAGAAGAACACCCAGCCGCCGGGTCGGGCCAGCCGGCTGCAGGCCTGCACCACCGACTGGGCGTCGGGTACGTGCTCCAGCATCTCCATGCAGGTGACCACGTCGTAGGCACCGGGCCGCTCGTCGGCCAGAGCCTCGGGGGCGGTCTGCAGGTACTCCACCTCCAGCCCCGATTCCAGCAAGTGCATGCGTGCCACGGTGATGGGTGTCTCGCCCATGTCGATGCCGGTCACCTCGGCCCCGCGGGCGGCCATGGCCTCGGCGAGGATGCCGCCGCCGCAGCCGACATCGCAGACCTTCTTGCCGGCGAGCCCCACGTGTTCATCGATCCAGCCGACCCGCAGGGGATTGATCTCGTGCAGCGGCCGGAACTCGGATCGGGGGTCCCACCAGCGGTGGGCGATCTCCTCGAACTTGCGAATCTCGTTGGGGTCGACGTTGTGATGGAAAGATGCGGCCGGCTCTGAAGAGGGTGCGTCGTTCATGTGTTGGTTTCCCGTGCGATACGCTGCTGCCACCAGACGGCACGTTCCAGGGTGTCGTCCAGGTCGATGGTCGTCAAGCGCCGGTCCTCCAGCAGCCGGCGCCCGGCCACCCACACGTCGCTCACCTGACGCCGACTGACGGCATAGACGAGCTGCCCGAGGACGTCGTAGCAGGGCAGGGTCTCGGGTGTCTCCAGGTCCACGGCGATCAGATCGGCGGACTTGCCGGGCACCAGGCTGCCGGTCTCCTCCGCCAGACCCAGCGCCCGGGCTCCGCCCAGGGTGGCCATCTCCAGGGCCCGAGCCGCCGGCAGCGCCCTAGCCCCGGCCAGTCCCTTGGCCAGTAGGGCCGCCGTGCGTGTCTCGCCCAGCAGATCCAGATCGTTGTTGCTGGCCGCTCCATCGGTCCCGATGGCCACATTGATCCCCGCACCGAGGATCTCGGCCACCGGACACAGCCCCGAACCCAGCTTCAAATTGGACTCGGGACAATGGACCACGTGTGCGCTGCGGGCGGCCAGTCGTTCCCGGTCCGCCGCCTCGGCCACCACCATGTGCACGGCGATGAACTGCGGGCCCAGCAGGCCCAGGCGGTCGAGCCGTTCCAAGGGGCGTTCGCCGTGGCGCTGGAGGTGTTCCCGGACTTCGGCGGCGGTCTCGTTGACGTGCATGTGGATCGGGATGTCCAGCTCGGCCTGATAGGTGGCGATTCGTTCCAGGGCCCGGTCCGAGACCGTGTACGGGGCGTGGGGGGCGAAGGCCGTGCCCACCAGCGGATCGTCGCGGAAGGCGTCGTGCACCGCCACGGCCTTGGCCAGGTACTCTTCGGGACCGCTGGCATACGCGGTGGGAAAGTCCAGGACGATGAGGCCGAGTACGGCGCGCATCCCGGCCTGGCGGGCCACCTGCCCCGTCACCTCCGGATAGAAGTACATATCGTTGACACAGGTCACCCCGCCGCGCAGCGACTCGGTCAGGGCGAGTCGCGTGCCGTCGCGGACGAATTCCTCACTCACCCAGCGGGTCTCGGCCGGCCAGATTCGCTCGGTGAGCCAGCTCTGCAGTGGCAGATCGTCGGCATAACCGCGCAGCAGGTTCATGGCCAGGTGCGTATGGGCGTTGACCAGCCCCGGCAGGAGGGCATGGCGCTCCAGACGCAGGCGCCTCGCCTGGGGAAATCGTGCCCGCATCGCTTCCACAGGCCCCAGGGCCTGGATTCGTGCGCCGCGCAACGCCACTGCGTGATCCTCGAGCACCTGCCTAGACGGCTCCACGGGCACGATCCAGCGGGCTTCGATGAGCAGATCGGCACCAGGCATAGGCCGCAAGTTTAGCGTGAAAGCGCTCCGTTCCGCGGCCGGTTCCGGAATTTTGTGCTAAAAGCCATGCTCTCGGCAGCGACGGATCAGGTGCCATGCAGGAACGGGAGTACGACACCATTCGCGCCCTGCGTTGGGCCGATGACGCACTGTGGCTACTGGATCAGCGCCTATTACCAGTGCGCACCGACTGGGTGCGCTGCACCAGCGCGGCATCGGTGACCCGGGCGATCCGAGACATGGTGGTTCGTGGGGCGCCGGCCATCGGCATCGCGGCGGCCTACGGGGTGGTACTCGCCGTGATGGCCCACTATGGGCGTGGCGCTGCGAACTGGCGCCAAGCCGTGGAAGGTGAGCTCCGCGAGCTGGCTGCCGCGCGCCCGACGGCGGTGAACCTCGGTTGGGCAGTGGCACGCATGCGCAAGGCTCTGGACGAGCTGTGGGGCGATCCACGGGAGGCCCTGCTGGAAGAGGCGCAGCGTATCCACCGGGAGGACCTGGAGGCCAACTACCGGATGGGCGACCTGGGGGCGGCGCTATTGGATGGCGCGGCCGTGCTGACGCACTGCAATGCCGGAGCCCTGGCCACGGGCGGCTATGGCACGGCACTGGGTGTAGTGCGCAGCGGCTGGGCGCGCGGCACCATCCGCAAGGTCTATGCCGGAGAGACGCGCCCCTGGTTGCAGGGGGCACGGCTGACCGCCTGGGAGCTGGTGGAGGAGGGGATCCCAGTGCACCTGCTCTGTGACGGCGCCGCCGCCACGCTCATGCGCCGGTCCGCGGTCCAGTGGGTGGTGGTGGGGGCCGATCGGGTGGCCGCCAACGGTGACGTTGCCAACAAGATCGGCACCTATGCCCTGGCCGTACTCGCCCGGCACCACGGCGTCCGGTTCATGGTCGTGGCACCCACCACTACCGTGGACCTTGCCACTCCGGCAGGGCGTGACATCCCCATCGAAATGCGGGCGGCGGAAGAGCTGCGCACCTGTGGGGGACGGCCCGTGGCGCCGGATCGGGCCGAGGCCTGGAATCCCGTCTTCGACGTGACCCCCGCGGAGTTGATCGACGTATTGGTGACCGAGCGTGGGGTGGTGGAGCACCCGACCCCCGCCCGACTCGCCGAGCTGCTGGCCGGGCTCTGAGGTCGCGGGCGGGGTCAGTCCAGGTTGAACTGCATCTTCACGCCGCCGATCTCGATCACATCGTTGTCCTTGAGGGCGATGGCCTGGTCGCCGATCGCCTCTCCATTGATCGACATGCGACGGGGATCCCCCATGCCCTCGAGCCCGACGATGAAGTAGCCCTTGGCCCTGCGGGTTATGGCCGCGACCGCCTCGTCTGGTTTGCCCACCGTGGTCAGCGGTTTGGTGAGCCGCACGACCCGGCTGGACGCCCCGTCGAGGATGCGGATCACCGCTGCAGGCGCCTCCGGCTGCCCTGCGCCTGCGGTCACCTTCCCCAACACCGTGGTCTTTTGCATGTCACCCGCAGAGCGGGCGAGCTCGTTGACATAGGTGATCCGGTGCTCGCCCAGTGTGATCACGTCGCCGTCGCGCAGGGCATGCTTGCGGATCAACCGACCGTTGACGAAGGTGCCGTTGGTGCTCTCCAAGTCTTCGACGAACGATTCGTTGAGCAGCGTGATGACCTGCGCGTGGTAGCTGGAAACCGCCGGATGGTCGAGCACGACGTCGTTGCCCGGTCGGCGTCCGATGGTCAGGCACTCCTTGAGGATCGGGTACTCCCCGACGATGCCGCCGTCTCTGGTCACGATGAGCTTGGCCATACGCGTTTCGAATCCCGATCTGAATCACTGGAACCAACGGGTGAGTCGGCGCACCCACGAGCGGGAGCCCGGTCGGGGTATGCCGGTGGCCTTGACCAGTACGGCTGAGACATTGTCCCGGCCGCCGGCCTCGTTGGCCAAGTGGATGAGCTCGTCGGCGGCCTTCTCCAGGTCGTCCCCATAGGAGCGCAGCACCAGCCGGATGTCCTCGTCGTCGACCATGTCGTTGAGGCCGTCGGAACAAAGCAGGTAGATGTCGCCGGGGAACACCACGTCCTCGATGATGTCCACGGCGACCGTGGGCTCGATGCCCAGAGCCCGGGTGACCAGGTTCTTGTTCAACGTGGCTTTGGCCTCGCCCGGACTGTAGAAGCCGCGATCGACCAGCTCCTGCAGCAGCGTGTGATCGATGGTCACCTGGTCGAGTTCGTTGTCGCGCAGCCGGTAAATACGCGAGTCGCCCACGTGACCGATGGTCACGCGATTGCCATGGAAGATGGCCAACACCACCGTCGTCCCCATGCCCTGATACTGGGCCTGGCTGCGTGAAGTCTTGTAGATGGTCTCGTTGGCACGGACGATGGCCTGGCGGGCGGCCATGGCCTGGCGGGTGATTCCCGTTTCCGGATCGATCTCGCCCGGCTCGGTCCCAGGCAAGACCTCGCGCAGGTGGTCGAGAATGGTGTTCACAGCGATTGCACTGGCGATCTCGCCACCCCGGTAGCCCCCCATGCCGTCGGCCAGCACCACGGCACCGATGTCGAGATCCTGTCCAATATAGTCTTCGTTCTGCGTGCGTACCTGCCCGGCATGCGTGCGGCCTGCGACCGTTACGGCGGCTGCGCTCATCGCCCCAATCCCTTTTGACAGCCCGAAGGCAGCATAGCGTATTCAGTCGGGACCGTCCCGTCACCGCCGGCCTGTTTGGGATCTGTGTCGGATTCCGTGGACGTGGACCAGGCCGGTCCCCGGCCTCGGCGCACGGGCCCCGGGACGCTGGGCCGGCGCGGCGCCATGCGTTTTGCCAGCACTAGAGTGTATGGGTGTTGCTCCAGGTGCCAGCACTGGTCGGACGGAAGGGCACTTTTCTTCGATGATCTATTGTCAGCCGGTGCGCCGGCTGGATAATGACCGCTTGCGATGCGCTGTCCGCGTCGCCGCAGACCGGAAGAGGACGTGGTGAGACTGTACAGGGCCAAACGGGCGTGCCGCAGCCCGGGCATGTGGATTTTGCCGCACGCAGCGCGCCTGCGGCGTCGCGGGCCGTGAGCGCGCGTCCCCCTTGTGCGGGGATCGGTGCATCCGAGATCGCCCGTGGTCTGGCCGCTTGGTATCGTACGCCGGCGGGCCGGGCGCTGCGTGTCCAGCTCCAGCAGGTGTTGGACACGCTGCTGGAGGGTGTCTTCGGCTACTACGGTGTTCTCGTGGGTTGGGGGGCCATGGACTCCCGGCTCTTGGAGGCGAGCCCCATCAAACGCCGCTTCGTCCTGGGTCCCACGCGGGGCACGAACGGCGTGTTGGCGGTGCCGGAGGCGCTGCCTCTGCAGCGGGACGCGATCGATCTGGTCGTCCTGTTCCATGCCCTGGAATATTCGCCCCGGCCGCACGCGGTCTTGCGGGAGGTGGACCGGATCCTCATCCCGGAGGGCCATGTGGTGGTGGTGGGGTTCAACCCCTGGAGCCGGTTCGGGCTGTGGCGAATAACCCGCAGACAACGTGCACCCTGGTGCGGGACGTTCTATTCCAGCGCCCGCATTCGCGACTGGATCGCGTTGCTGGGGTTCGAGCTCAAGTCGGTGCACGTGGCAGCGCCGCGCGGACACGCCCTGCATGGACTGGACCGGCGGTTCCCGCTGCCTCTGTTCGGCCCGGTGCACGTCCATCACGCCATCAAGCGCGTGGCCACACTCACCCCGCTGCGGGCTGCCTGGCCGGGCACCGCCGCGTTGCTGCCCGGCAAGGCCCCGGAGCCCACGTTGAGCCAGCCCAAGGCCGCGCGCCAGGCGCGGGCGTCTGGACCGCGCCCGGCGTCGCCCACTTCCCTACGCTCGTGAGCGGGCGGGACCTCCCGGTGGTGCAGGTCTGGACCGACGGGGCCTGCAAGGGCAACCCCGGTCCCGGGGGATGGGGGGCGGTGCTGCGTTATGGGGATCACGAACGTCACCTCAAGGGCGGCGAATCCCGTACCACCAACAACCGGATGGAGCTCATGGCGGCGATCCAGGCGCTCGAGGCACTGAAACGCCCTTGCCGGGTGGAGTTGACCACCGACTCCGAGTATCTGCGCAAAGGCATCACCGAGTGGCTGGCCAACTGGCGCCGACGCGGGTGGCGGACTGCATCCGGGACTCCGGTCAAGAACCAGGACCTGTGGGAACGACTGGACCGGGCGGTCTCGAGGCACGACGTGCACTGGCACTGGGTGCGCGGTCATACCGGGCATCCGGAGAACGAGCTGGCCGACCGGCTGGCCAACGAGGCGATTCAGGAAATGTTGCAGGTCCAACGGGGAGGACCGACCCATGCGTAGGCAGGTGGTGCTGGATACGGAGACCACAGGTCTTGAAGTGGAGCAGGGCCATCAGATCATCGAGATCGGCTGCGTGGAACTGGTCGACCGGCGGCTGACCGGGCGCGATTTCCACCATTATCTGCGTCCGGATCGGGAGATCGAGGAGGGCGCCGAGGCCGTGCACGGCATCTCCAACGCCTTTCTGGCCGACAAACCGCGTTTCGCCGATATCGTCGACGAGTTCCTGGGCTACGTGGAGGGGGCCGAGCTCGTCATCCACAACGCACCGTTCGACGTGGGGTTCATCAATGCCGAGATCCACCGGCTGGGCCGGGGCCTGAAACGTATCGATGAACTGTGTCCCATCGTCGACACCCTGGTGATGGCGCGGCGCAGGCATCCGGGACAGCGCAACTCGCTGGATGCCCTGTGCAAGCGCTACGGCATCGACAACTCGCAGCGTGAGCTGCATGGAGCGCTGCTCGACGCCCGCATCCTGGCCGAGGTCTATCTGGCCATGACAGGGGGACAGGTGGCGCTGAGCCTGGCCGGAGACCCGTTGGGCGAGGACGGCGAACGGATCCGGCGCCTGCCAGCCGACCGGCCGAGACTGCGCGTGATTCGCGCCACCGAGGACGAACGGCGCGCACACGAGGCGCGCCTGGCGGAGATCGATGCGGCCAGCGGCGGGCGTTGCCTGTGGAGAAGTCTCGATCTCGCCGATTGACTGCCCGCCCGCGCCCCATGTGAGGTGTGGGGTCGGGGAAGGCTCAATTGAGTATGATGCGGTTCTTGCCCTGAGCCTTGGCCAGGGCGAGGTTTTCCTCGGCCTTGGACACCAGGGCCGAGCTGCTGATGGGGGCCTCGCCATGGGCCAGACTCACGGCACCGATGGAGACCGTCACCGGGAGCCGCGTCTGCTCGGTCTCGATTCCTCGGCGATGGATCACGTTGAGGAGCCGGGCGATGGCCGCCGCCGGCGAGCGTTCGGCGCTGGTGTAGTACATCAGCACGGCATAGCAACCGCCGCCCCAGCGGGCCACGTCGTCCAGGGGGCGCACGGAACGGCGCAGGCGCCGGCCCACGGTGCGCAGCACCTCGTCACCGGTCTCGTACCCGTAGCGTTCGTTGATGTGGGCCAGCCCGTCGATGTCCACCAGCGAGAAGCTCAAGGCGCCGTAGCGCGTCGAGACCTGGCGCAGGAGCACCTCCAGACGCTCCATGGCGTAGCGGCGGTTGCCCATCTGGGTGATGGGATCGATGGCGTTGATCCGGCGCAGCTGCTCGTTCTCCGCCTCCATGGCGCTGGCGGTCTCGAGCAACGTGTTCTGCAGTGAGGCCATGCGACCGGCGGCATAGACCCGGGCGACGAGCTCCGCCTCGTTGAAGGGTTTGCGCAAGTAGTCGTCCACACCATGGGCAAAGGCCTCGATCATGGCCTCGTCGCCCTCCTTGCCCGTGAACATGATCACCGCGGTGTAACGCTGGTTGCGCTCGTCCATCTGGCGAATGGCCTCGAGCAGTTCAAGCCCGTCCATGCCGGGCATGATCCAGTCCACCAGCACCACGTCGGCGGTGCGTTCGTTCAGCATCTCCAACGCGTCGGCCGCATTCTCCGCCAGGCGCACGTCCTGACACCCGGAGCCCTTGAGGGCCGAGGCCACCACCGTGCGGCTGAACTGCATGTCGTCCACCACTATCACCGAGAAATCGTCGACCAGGACCACCTGCGGCTCCGAAATGCAGTGAAATATGCACCGATTGTACGGGACGGCATCCCTGGGGCTGTGACTCAGCCCGCAGCTTGGTGAGTGTGACGATGCAAGCGATCGGCGGGGTGCTGCGCCGCGGCCCGATCCTCAACGGTTGCCCTGGGCGCGCTCCTCCGCCGGCGGCCATGCGGAGGTTTCACACAGTGCGTGCCAGCGGTTCACCACCGTGCAGAACAGTTCGGCCGTCTTTTGCGCGTCGTAGACAGCCGAATGGGCTTCTTTGCTGTCGAACGGGATCCCGGCGGCCTCGAGAATACGCGAGAGTACGGTCTGGCCATAGCACACGGCTCCGAGGGTGACGGTGTCCAGGGCGCTGAAGGGGTGGAAGGGATTGCGCTTGATGCCGGTGCGTTCCACCGCGGCATTCAGGAAGGCGAGATCGAAGGCCGCATTGTGCCCCACCAGGATGGCGCGGGTGCACGCGTTGGCCTTGACCGCCTTGCGCACCTTGCTGAACACGTGGCCCAGGGCCTGCTGTTCGGGCACGGCGATGCGCAGGGGATGATACGGGTCGATCTTGTTGACGCTGAGCGAGGCCTCGTCCAGGTTGGCGCCTTCGAACGGCACCACCTGGGTGGCGACGGTCTCCGCGGGTTCCAGGAAGCCCTTCTCGTCCATGCGCAGCAGCACGGCAGCGATCTCCAGCAGGGCGTCGTGCTTCGGATCGAAACCCCCGGTCTCCACGTCCACCACCACGGGCAGGAAACCGCGAAAACGTTTGCCGATCGGGTGGTCGACTCGATGCTCACTCATGCTCGCAGCTTACCGGAACGCGGGACCGAATGCGACGGGCGAGGTGGGCACTGGGTACCAGAGTCCGCCCGGTACCTCCTACGGCCGCGGCCGCTGCAAGGCCTCATCCAGGAGTGGTATTCTTCGCCCTTTTCTCCCGTGCCTGTGGCCCCTGGACCCCGTGAAGCGGCCTCGGTGCCGCGCCGGGTGGCCCCTGGCTGAGCCGCTGCCAGTGATCTCGAGGTGGGTATGAACGACCAGATCGACCTGCAACACGATCCGGATCCCGAGGAGACGCGGGAGTGGATCGAGGCCCTGGAGGCCGTCATCGAAAAGGAAGGGGGACGCCGGGCCCATTACCTGCTCGAGCAGCTCATCGATCAGGCACGACGCTCGGGCGTGAACCTCCCTTACAAGGCGACCACGGCCTACGTCAACACCATCCCGCCCCATCTGCAGGAAAAGATGCCGGCGGATGCGGATCCGGCCATGGAACGACGCATCCGGTCCTTTATTCGATGGAACGCCATGGCCATGGTGGTGCGGGCCAACCGCGAGTCCTCGGAGCTCGGCGGCCACATCGCCACCTTCGCTTCCTCGGCCACGCTCTACGACGTGGGCTTCAACCACTTCTGGCGGGCGCCTTCCCACGAGCATGGCGGGGATCTCATCTACTTCCAGGGCCACTCCTCGCCCGGTATCTATGCCCGGGCCTTCCTGGAGGGCCGCTTCACCGAGGAGCAGCTGGACAATTTCCGCCAGGAGGTGGACGGCAACGGGCTGTCCTCGTACCCGCACCCCTGGCTCATGCCCCATTTCTGGCAGTTTCCCACGGTCTCCATGGGGTTGGGGCCCATCATGAGCATCTACCAGGCCCGGTTCCTGCGTTACATGCACGACCGCGGGCTGGCCAACACGCGCGGCCGCCAGGTCTGGGCGATCATCGGTGACGGCGAGGTGGACGAGCCAGAGACGCTGGGGTCCATTTCGCTGGCCGCCCGCGAGCGCTTGGACAATCTCACCTGGGTCATCAATTGCAACCTGCAGCGTCTGGACGGTCCCGTGCGCGGCAACGGCAAGATCATCCAGGAACTGGAGGCCATCTTCCGCGGCGCCGGCTGGAACGTCATCAAGGTGATCTGGGGGGGATACTGGGATCCGCTGTTGGCCCGGGACACCAAGGGGCTGTTGCGCAAGCGCATGGAGGAGGCGGTCGACGGCGACTATCAGAACTACAAGGCCAAGGACGGCGCCTACGTGCGCAAGCACTTCTTCGGCAAGTATCCGGAGCTGCTGGACATGGTGGCCACCATGTCCGACGAGGACATCTGGCGGCTGAACCGCGGCGGACACGACCCGCACAAGGTCTACGCCGCCTACGCGGCGGCCCTCAAGCACAAGGGCCAGCCCACCGTGATCCTGGCCAAGACGGTCAAGGGCTACGGCATGGGGGCCTCGGGCGAGGCGCGCATGGGCACCCACAGCCAGAAAAAGATGGACCTGGAGGACATGAAGCGCTTCCGGGACCGCTACAACCTGCCACTGACCGACGAGGAAGTGGCCGAGGCCAAGTACTACCGCCCGCCCGAAGACAGCGAGGAGATCCGTTACCTCAAGGCACGGCGCGAGAAGCTGGGCGGCTTCATTCCCGTGCGCCAGGTGCTGGGCACGCCGCTGGAGATCCCACCCCTGGAATATTTCAAGCCCCTGCTCGAAGGCAGCGGCGAGCGCCAGATGTCCACCACCATGGCCTTCGTGCGCCTGCTCACCCTGCTCACCCGGGACAAGAACATCGGCAAGCACGTGGTCCCCATCGTGCCGGACGAGGCGCGCACCTTCGGCATGGAAGGGCTGTTTCGCCAGCTGGGGATCTATTCATCGGTGGGGCAACTCTACGAGCCGCAGGACCGCGACCAGGTCATGTACTATCGCGAGGACAAGCGCGGTCAGATCCTCGAGGAGGGTATCACCGAGGCAGGGGCCATGTCGTCCTGGATCGCCGCGGCCACCGCCTACAGCACCCACGGGGTCAACATGATCCCATTCTATATCTTCTATTCCATGTTCGGCTTTCAGCGGGTGGGGGATCTCATCTGGGCCGCCGGCGACATGCAGGCGCGTGGCTTCCTCATCGGCGGCACGGCGGGCCGCACCACGCTGGCGGGCGAGGGCTTGCAGCATCAGGACGGACACAATCTGGTCACGGCCCAGTCGGTGCCCAACTGCGTGAGCTACGATCCCACCTTCGCCTATGAGCTGGCGGTGATCATCCACGAGGGGATGCGGCGCATGTTCGTGGAGCAGGACAACGTGTTCTATTACATCACCGCCATGAACGAGAACTATCCCCAACCGCCCATGCCGGCAGGGGTGGAGGAGGGCATCGTGCGCGGGATATACCGGTTGCAAAAGGGCGGACGCAAGAAGCTGCGTGTGCAGCTCATGGGCAGCGGCGCCATCCTGCGCGAGGTGATCGCCGCGGCCGGGCTGCTGCGCGAAGACTGGAACGTGGATGCCGACGTGTGGAGCGTGACCAGCTTCAACGAGTTGAAGCGCGACGCCGCCGACGCCGAGCGCTGGAACCTGCTGCACCCGGACCAGCCACCGCGCAAGAGCTATCTCGAGCAGGCCTTGGACGGGGTCAAGGGACCGTTCGTCGCCGCCACCGACTACATCAAGAATTACGCCGACCAGGTGCGCGCCTGGATCCCGGGGACCTATGTGGTGCTGGGCACGGACGGCTTTGGCCGCTCGGATACCCGAGCCAAGCTGCGTCGCCATTTCGAGGTGGACCGCCATTACGTGACGGTCGCCGCGTTGCACGCCCTGGCGCGCGACGGGCTGGTGGAGCCGGCCCGCGTGGCCGAGGCGATCCAGCGCTACGGGCTGGACGCCGACAAGATCAATCCACTGTATGCGTAAGGGGCCGGGATGAGCGAGCTGAGAGAGATCCGTGTCCCCGACATCGGGGATTTCGATCAGGTGGAGGTGATCGAGGTCTTGGTGCAGCCCGGCGATCACGTGAACGCCGAGGACTCCCTCATCACCCTGGAGTCCGACAAGGCCTCCATGGAGATCCCGTCGCCGATCTCGGGCGTCGTCAAGGAGGTCAAGGTGGCGGTGGGCGATCGGGTCTCGCAGGGCGATCTCATCGCCATTGCGGAGTTGGACGCTGAGACAGGGGCGGGGTCGGAAGAGGCCGCCGAGGTGCCCCCGGAGCCGCCGGCCGAGCCCGCCACCGCACCCGAGCCCCCTCCAGCGCAGCCCCCGGCGGTGAAGGCGCCCGCCGAGGCACGCCCCTCGCCCACGGCGCACATCCCGGCCGAGTCCTTCCGCAAGGCGCACGCCAGTCCGGCCGTGCGGCGGTTCGCCCGCGAGCTCGGCGTGGACCTCACCCAGGTGCAGGGCACCGGTCCCAAGGGGCGGATCCGGAAGGCGGACGTGCAGGCCTTCGTGAAGAAGGCGCTGGCCCAGGGCGGTACCGGTGGTTTGTTCGTGGAGGAGATGCCGGAGATCGACTTCGCGCAGTTCGGTGAGATCGAGATCCAGCCGCTGACGCGGATCAACAAGCTCACGGGCAAGGTCTTACATCGCAACTGGGTGCGCATCCCGCATGTGACCCAGTTCGACGAGGCCGACATCACGGACCTGGAGAGCTTTCGCAAGGAGCTGAACGCGGAATACCAGCCGCAGGGGATCAAGATCACCATCCTGTCCTTCCTCATCAAGGCGGTGGTCTCGGCCCTCCGCCAGTTCCCGCGGTTCAATTCCTCCCTCGACGCATCGGGTGAGAACCTGATACTGAAACGCTACTACCACATCGGCGTGGCGGTGGACACACCGCAAGGCCTGGTGGTGCCGGTCGTTCGGGATGCCGATCGCAAGAGCCTGGTGGAGATCGCCGAGGAACTGATCGAGGTCAGCGGCCGGGCCCGCGAGGGTAAGCTCTCGCCCAAGGACATGCAGGGTGGAACCTTCAGTATCTCCAGTCTCGGCGGCATCGGCGGCACGGCCTTCACGCCCATCGTCAATGCCCCGGAGGTGGCCATCCTCGGGGTGTCGCGCGCGCAGCGGAAACCGGTCTACAAGGAAGGCGAGTTCGTCCCACGACTCATCCTGCCGCTGTCGCTGTCCTACGACCACCGGGTCATCGACGGGGCCGACGGGGCGCGCTTCACCAGCGCCCTCAACAAGCTCCTGTCCGACACGCGGCGGATGTTGCTGTGAGCCACGCACGATGAGATCGCAGAGTGCGCACAGATGGATCGAAGGGCCGTGGCCCCATGCGGATGGGGTGATCCGTCCGTGCTTCGTGCGTGTTCTCTGCGCCTCCCTTGCGAATGAACCACAGAGGATCTGAGCCCATGGCCGAATCGATCACGGTGGAGGTGCCGGACATCGGCGACTTCAAGGACGTGGAGGTCATCGAGGTGCTGGTGGCGCCCGGGGATCGGGTCGAGCCCGAGCAGTCCCTCATCACCCTGGAGTCCGACAAGGCCTCCATGGAGATCCCGTCGCCGGTGGCGGGCACCGTGCGGGAGCTCCTGGTTAAGGTGGGCGACCGGGTCTCGAAGGGCACGCCCATCGTGGTGGTGGAGGCGGACGAATCCACCGGGAGGCAGGCCCCGTCCGGCGGCGAAACCGAGGCCAAGCCCGCGGCCCGGCCCAGGGCCGCCGCCGGCGCCGACCTGCATTGCGAGGTGCTCGTGCTGGGTTCGGGGCCTGGAGGCTACACGGCCGCCTTCCGTGCAGCGGACCTGGGCAAGCGGGTGGTCCTGGTCGAGCGCCACGCCGAGATCGGCGGCGTCTGCCTCAACGTGGGTTGTATTCCGTCCAAGGCATTGCTGCACGCGGCCCAGATCCTCAACGAGGCGCGCGCCTTCGCCCAGCACGGCATCCGCTTCGGTGATCCAGAGATCGATCTCGATGCGCTGCGTACCTGGAAGGATGGGGTGGTGCGCCGCCTGACCGGGGGGCTGAGGCAGCTCGCCAAGCAGCGCCACGTGGAGATCGTGCGCGGCACCGGGCGTTTCGTCTCGCCCACGGCACTGGAAGTGACCGGGCCGGACGGGCAGGTCCGGGTCGTGTCCTTCGAGCATGCCATCGTGGCGGTGGGCTCGCACCCCGTACGCCTGCCGCTGTTTCCCTGGGACGACCCGCGGGTGATGGATTCCACCGGGGCACTCGCGCTGCGCGACGTGCCCGAGCGGCTTCTGGTGGTGGGCGGCGGTATCATCGGCCTGGAGATGGCCACCGTCTACCACGCCCTGGGCAGCCGGGTCACCGTGGTCGAGCTCACCGACCAGCTCATCCCGGGCTGCGACTCCGATCTGGTCCGACCGCTGGTGAAGATCGTCAAGCCCCGCTATGAGGCCATCCTCACGGGCACGCGCGTGACCGCCTGCGAGGCCACGGCCGAGGGCCTCAAGGTCTCCTTCCAGGGACCCAAGGCCCCCGAGACGGCGGTCTACGACCGGGTCCTGGTGGCCACGGGGCGGGCACCCAATGGAAACGAGATCGGTGCCGAGGCGGCGGGGCTCGAGGTGGATCCGCACGGCTTCATTCCCTCCGACTCGCAGATGCGCACCAACGTCGCGCACATCTTCTCCATCGGCGACGTACGCGGCCAT
>JALVEU010000081.1 GCA_027030565.1 Gammaproteobacteria bacterium
CACTCGACCGCGCAGCCCCTACCCTCTCCGGCGGCGAGGCCCAGCGGATCCGCCTGGCGGCACAGCTGGGGTCGAACCTGCGCGGCGTGTGCTACGTGTTGGACGAGCCCACCATCGGTCTGCATCCGCGTGACAACGAACGCCTGGTGGGTATGCTGCGCCGGCTGTGCCAGCGGGGCAACACGGTGGTCGTCGTGGAGCACGACGAAGACACCATCCGCGCGGCCGACCACGTCATCGACATGGGCCCCGGCGGCGGTCCGGAAGGCGGACGTGTGGTTGCCGAAGGGCCGCCGGAGCAGCTGGTCTTCCACCCCAGGTCCCTCACCGGCCGGGCCCTGCGCCAGCCGCACCGGCTGCCCGATCGGGTCCGCCCCCATGCCCGCCAGTGGTTGGAGCTGCGCGGGGCCAGGCTGCACAATCTGCGCGCCATCGACGTCGCGTTCCCGCTGCAGCGGCTGGTGTGCGTGACCGGCGTCTCGGGATCCGGCAAGAGCACCCTGGTGCGTGAGGTCCTCGAACCCAGCTTGCGCCAGGCGCTGGCCGGGAAGCGGGCCGCGGTGGGCTGTGCAGGCCTGAGAGGCGCACAAGCCCTGGCCCGCGTGCTCGAGGTGGACCAGGCGCCCATCGGGCGCACCCCACGTTCCTGCCCGGCCACCTTCCTCGGGATCTGGACCGCGGTGCGCCGCCTGCTCGCCGACACCACCGAGGCACGAGTGCGGGGCTTCGGGCCGGAGCGCTTCTCCTTCAACAAGCCCGAAGGGCGCTGCCCGCAGTGCGAAGGTCAGGGCGTGGTGCGCGTGGCCATGAACTTCCTGCCCGACGTCGTCGTGCCCTGTGAGACCTGTGCCGGGTTGCGGTTCAACCCCGAGACGCTGGCCGTCCACTGGCGGGGACACAATGCCGGAGAGCTCCTGGAGCTCAGCATCGAGCAGGCCATCGCCTGCTTCCACGGGCACCCACGCCTGCTGCGACCGCTGGAGCTGATGCGGGACGTGGGTCTCGGCTACCTTCGGCTTGGCCAGCAGAGCCCCACCCTCTCCGGCGGTGAAGCCCAGCGTCTCAAGCTGGTCAAAGAGCTGGCCAAGAGCCTGGGGGGGCGGGGGAACACGGGTCCCACGTTGTACCTCCTGGACGAACCCACGGTGGGTCTGCACATGGACGACGTGGCGCGACTGGTGGCGGTATTGCAGCGCCTGGTGGAGGCCGGCCACAGCGTACTGGTGATCGAGCACAACCTGGAGTTCATCGCCCAGGCCGACTGGATTATCGACCTGGGACCGGAAGGCGGTGCGCACGGTGGGGATATCGTGGCTCAGGGGACCCCACGGCAGCTTCTCCAGGCGGCCGGGCGCTCCCACACGGCGGCCCACCTGGCTCGCTGGGTGCGCCAGGATGCCGTATCCTGCACCACCGCCCGGAGCGCGTGACCTCACCGGTCTTGTCGGACCGGAAAACGGCACACCGGACGCAACGACGACCCGGCGGCGCCGCTCCAGGGGGCTATAATCTCTGATGCCCAACGAGTAAAGAAAAGGCGCTGTGCCGGGGAGCCGGTCAGCGCCTTCGATTCCCAAAGGAGGATGTCGTGCGTTACAAGTATCTTCCCATCCTGATCCTTGCACTGTCCGCCGTCGGCGTGAGTGCCCAGACGCAACAGGGCCAGGGTGACCCGGCCCGCGGTTTCGTGCAGCACTTCGACACCGATCACGACGGGCGTGTCAGCAAGGCCGAATTCCTCCGGCCGGCCGAGGAGCAGTTCAAGCAGATGGATCGAAACGGAGACGGCTACATCTCGTTGGACGAGGCCCGCATCGCCGCAGAGGAGCGCCGGCAGCGCATGGAGCAGATGCGTCGGCAGGGCCAGCAACGCCGTTGATCCGGGACGTGTGCGGCCCTCGGCGGAGCCTCGTCAGCGGCTGAAGTCGGGCAGCGTCCCGTCCAGGTACCAGCGCCCGGCGTCTTCGTCGTACCACCAGTGCTGCTCGTCGGTGATCTCGCGCACCGTGGGTGAATCCTCGCGGTAGTATTCCACGTGGGCGCGCACGGTCGCCCGGTTGGGATCGCTGGGGGAGAACCGTTGGCTGACGATCTCGTAGTTGGTGACACGCACGGGCTTGAGTGCGGCGGTATCCACCTCTGCGGGACCTGGGTCGGTCCCGGCCGGATGTTCTGGACCGTCTGCCGGCGGCCGGCGGAGAAAGGCTGCCGCGGCATCGTAGAACCCCCAGCGCAGCATGCGCCCATACTCATCGACGTCTTCCCGGAACGCCTGGTCTCGCGAGTGGGCCTCCATCCGCGCGCATCCGGTGATCCACATGGACTGGGTGAGCAGCATGACCGCCGCCAGTCCCATGAGCCGTCTGGACATCTCGTTTCCTCCACCTGTGCCGGGCACGATGATAGCCTGCCTGGACGTGTGCCGCCCAACCCGAGCAGACCTGCGAACCGTACCTTCCGTCAGCTCCGCAGGCGGGGACCGGTCCCTGCCCGCGGACGGTGCAGCCGATCGTCCACAAGGGGGATGCCATGTTGACCGCGTACCCAACGCGCCGGATTTCCCGTGCGGCCCTGCTGCTCGCAGTCGCCCTCGGCCTCGTCTCCGGGATCGCAGCGGCGGCGGAACGGGCGTTTCCGAAACCCGCGGGCCTCGAGCCCGACGTGGCGTTCTGGAAGCGGATCTTCACCCGGGTGGACACACGACACGGGTTGATCCACGACGATCGGTATCTCGATATCGTATACGCTCAGATCCGTCTGCCCGAGCAGGACGCGGACCGGGCGATCCGGCGGGCCAAGGCACGCTACCGCGCGATCCTCGAGCAGCTCGCCGCGGGCAAACGCAAGGGGCTGAACGCCGAACAGCGACGGGTCTACCGACTCTGGAAGGCCAAGGGGCGGACGCGCGCGCGGGACTTTCGTGATGCGGCCCGACATCTGCGTTTCCAGCTGGGGCAAAGCGACAAGTTCAAGGCCGGATGGGTGCGTGCCGGCCGCTGGCGTGAACGCATCGAACGGACGCTGATGCACCACGGCGTGCCCAAGGAACTCGCCGCCCTTCCCCACGTGGAGTCCTCGTTCAACCCGGCGGCCTACTCCCGGGTGGGCGCCGCGGGCCTGTGGCAGTTCACGCGGTCCACGGGCCGGCGATTCCTCCGGGTGGACCATGTGGTGGACGAGCGGCTCGACCCCTACGAGGCGACCGAGGCGGCAGCCCGACTGCTCCGGTACAACTACGAATTGCTCGGGTCCTGGCCACTGGCCATCACCGCATACAACCACGGTGCCGCCGGGGTACGCCGTGCCGTTCGTGAGCTCGGCACCCGAGATATCGAGACCATCGTGCGCAAGTACAAGGGGCGCAACTTCGGCTTCGCCTCCCGCAACTTTTATGTGGCGTTCCTGGCTGCATTGGAGGCCGACCGCGAGTTTGAACGCCATTTCGGCCCCGCGCAGGCAGAGCGCCCCGAACGTATCGTGGAAGTGAAACTCCCAGCCTACGCACCGGTCTCCGAGTTGGAGAAGGCCCTGGGTGTGACGCGAGAGGCCTTGGAACGCCTCAACCCGGCGTTGCGCGACACCGTCTGGCGGGGTGCCAAGTTCGTGCCCAAGGGCTACACGTTACGCCTGCCCTGTGAGCGGCGCTGCGAGCATCCCGAGCGGCTGTTGGCACGCCTGTCCGAGGCCAAGCTCTACGACCGGCAGAAGCCCGACCGCTACCACAAGGTGCGCCGCGGGCAGACGCTTTCGCACATCGCAGCGGCCTACGGGGTGAGCGTTCGTGCCCTCATGCGGGCCAATGGGTTGCGCAACCGCAACCACGTGCGGGTCGGCCAGCGGCTGCGCCTTCCCCTGCCGGCGGCCCGCCCGGTCAAGGTGGCGCTGCGTACGGAGTCGACTGCGGCCGCTCCCGATCGAACCGAACGCGCGGTGGTCCGGGGGGAGCGGAGACGTCCTGAGACCTATCGGGTGCGCCGGGGCGACACCCTCTCGGGCATCGCAAAGCGACTGGGCATTGACCAGAAGGCGCTCATGGCCTGGAACGGCATCACCCACGCCGACCGTATCGTAGCGGGCCAGCTACTCAGGATCTCGGCGCCCGACGGACAGCCGGCCGCGACCGAGCCGGACACCGGGCAGACCACTCGGATTTCTGCAGCGGCCGACGCGGAGGCGCTGGGTCCCGGCCTGCCAGAGGAGGTCCATCCGCAGCTGTCCGCCGACCCCAGCGACTACAGCGTCGGGCGAGACGGAACCATCGAGGTGCAGGCGGCGGAGACGCTGGGGCACTATGCCCTGTGGCTGGACACCACCACCCGCAAGCTGCGCCGCATCAATGGCCTGCGTCCAGGACAGGCCCTGCACGTGGGACACCGGGTGAAACTGGATTTCTCGAAGGTCCCACCGGAGACCTTCGAACGGCGCCGCAAGGCCTATCACGAACAACTACAGGCGGAGTTCTTCGAACGCTATCGAATCAGCGGGACCCGGGTACACAAGGTGCGCCCCGGTGAAAGCCTGTGGGTGCTGGCCCAGCGCGTATACCACGTGCCCATGTGGCTGTTCCGCCAGTACAATCCGGATGTGACCGACGAGGCGGTCAAGCCCGGCCAAACCCTGCGTTTTCCGGTTCTGGAACCCCGCTCCGGCTCTGGAGCGGGGACCGCGACGGCTGCGGCAGGCGGGTTGGACGATGCCTGAGTCGACTCCTGCCTATGCCTCCTTGCGCTTTGGGTAGTCGAACCACAGAAGCGCCCCCCCGGCAGCCAGCGCTTGGCTCCAATCCGCGCCACGAAGGCGGATCCGCACTGCCCCTGTGGTGGGCACGTTGTCGATGTCCGCGCCGGTCAGCTCGTTGGCGAAATCGGTGATGCCCGGGTTGTGCCCCACGACGAGCACGTCCCGGCAGCTCGGATCGAGGCGGGAGAGGACCGCGCGCAAGTCCCCAGGCTCGGCCAGATACAGCGCTGCCTCGTGCACGACCCTCGGCTTGGCGAGGCCGAGTTTGCGTGCGACCTTTCGTGCCGTCTTGCGTGCACGCTTGGCAGGGCTGGTCAGTACCAGGTTGGGCTGCAGGCCACGCGCGGCGAGCCGGCGCCCCATCTCCGGGGCATCGCGCTTGCCACGTTCGTTGAGCGGGCGGTCGAAATCCGCCAGTTGCGGGTCCGCCCAGCTCGATTTGGCGTGGCGCAGGAGCGTGAGGAAGCGTTCCATGGGCCTGGAACCGGGATTCGGTCAGAACATGCTCGACGAATCCACCTCTCCGTCGCGCGGGTTAGTTCGTGACGGGATGAAATCTCCGGTGATCATCTCGGTGTACGGCATCCCGGGGCCCACCATGGGATAGACACCCGCATCGGGGTCGATCATCACCTCCAGGAAGGCAGGGCCCTCGAACGCCAGGAAATCCCGAATGGTGGCCGGCACGTCCTCCTTGCGCTCCAGCCGCACGGCGTACTCGAACCCATCGGCCTGGGCGGCCTTGATGAAGTCCTTCTTGCGCAGAGACTTGTCACTGGCGGCCAGCCTGCCCTTGAAGAAGAGCTTCTGCCATTGCTTCACCATCCCGTCGCCGCAGTTGTTGAGCACGACGATCTTCACGGGGAGACCATAGGTGGTCACGGTCTCCAGCTCGCCGAGGTTCATGCGGATGCTGCCGTCGCCGTCGATGTCGATGACGAGGCGGTCGGGACGCGCAAATTGGGCCCCCACCGCGGCCGGCAGGCCGAAACCCATGGTGCCCATGCTGCCCGAGGTGAGCCACAGGCGCGGCTCCTTGAAGTCGAAGAACTGCGCCGCCCACATCTGATGCTGTCCCACACCGGTGGTGATGATCGCCTCGCCCCCGGTGTGCCGGTTGATCTCCTCGATCACGTACTGGGGCTGGATCAGGGGGCTCTCCCGATCGTAGTTCATGGCGTAGGTCTTCTTGAGGTCCAACACGTGACGGTGCCACGCGGAGAAGTCCCGCGAGAACCCCTGGGTGCGCGCGTAGTCGAGGAGCGCCTGTAGCGCCTCATCCAGCCGGCCCACGTGGTACCAGTCCACCTGTTTGACCTTGCCGATCTCGGACGAATCGATGTCCAGGTGCGCGATGTGGCGTGCGCGCGGCGCGAACCGTGAAGGCATGCCGGCCACCCGATCGTCGAAGCGTGCCCCCACGGCGATCAGGAAGTCACAGTCCTCCACCGCATAGTTGGCGTACGCCGTCCCGTGCATGCCCAGCATGTGAAGGGCCAAAGGATCGGTGGTGTCGTAGGCTCCGATGCCCATGAGCGTCGTCACCACTGGGATCTGAAGCGTCTTGGCGAGGGCGCGGAGCTGAGCCACCGCATTGCCGTTGATGACGCCACCACCCACGTAGAGCAGCGGACGGTGGCTTTCACCCAGCAGCTCGAAGAAGGCCTGCGCCTTGGCCTCGGAAAGCAGGTTCTCGTTCCAGGCGTGCATGCGCTGGCGATAGCCCCGGATCGGCAGTGTGCCCACCCCGCGGAACACGCCGGTCCAGTTCTGCACGTCCTTGGGGATGTCCACCACCACGGGGCCCGGGCGGCCGGTGCGTGCGATCTCGAATGCGGTGCGCACGGTGGCCTCCAGGCGCGTGGGGTCGGTCACCAGAAACACGTGCTTGGCCACGGCGCCCATGACGTTGGAAATCGGGGCCTCCTGAAAGGCGTCTGTGCCGATGGCAGTGGTGGGGACCTGCCCGCAAATCACCACCATGGGGACCGAGTCGGCCATGCTGTCGCGTACCGGGGTCACCATGTTGGTGGCCCCGGGGCCCGAGGTGACCATGGCCACACCCACCTTGCCGCTGGCCCGCGCGTAGCCGGCGGCCATGAAACCAGCGCCCTGCTCGTTGGCTGGCACGATCAGTGGCATGGCGTCGTCGTGTTCCCGGTTGTAGCGGAACACGGCATCATAGGTGGGCAGAATCGCGCCGCCGCTGTAGCCGAAGATGGTGTCCACGCCCTCGTCGGCCAGCACCTGCACGATCATTTCCGCGCCACTCATGGTGGCGCCCGCCAACGGGTGTCCACCCCCGGCCCGGCCTGCGGTGCCAGGCTGGATCTCCTGGATCTGCACGCTGCTTTCTTGCGCCATCGTGATTCCTGGTCTGGATGCCTCACCCAGAGTGAAAGGGAATCGAGTCATTTTAGCGCATGGCAGGAGGAACATGCAGGCATCCGGGCGGCGCGCGCCGTGTGGTGTCGGCTGGTGATTTTTTCACACGCCGGCCGGGAGCGGGTCACAGACCAGGCGTCCGGCCGGGCGCTATGGTGCAATGCGTAACGAAAGGAATCGCCAGCACCGCTGGGGACCTAGACCGCACTCAGATGCGGAGCAGGAGACCGTAGCCGTCGTGGTGAGATGCCTCCTCGCCCGGGCACAGAAACAGAAGAGGACCGAGATCAATGCCTACAGCGATTCGAGGCCACCGACCCGCCGCGGGCGATCCCAAGGCCACCCACGGTCGGCTGCTCGACGACGCGGTCGCCTCACCGAACCTCGCTCGCCCCTCGATCCAGGCGGCCAACAGGGAGGCCGAAGAGGCTACAGGCCGGTTTTCCGGACCGTTCCGATGTCCGCCTCCCGGACCCCAGCGTCCGGAGATCGAGGTGTTGCAGGCTTGGATGCTGGGCTTGCAGGAAGACATCCATTTCTACCGCACGCTCCAACACGTATATGCCAAGGCGGCAGCCTCGCAGGACTGGGGTTGGCACGCGCTCTACGAGAATCCCTACGTGCGCTGCGGGCTGCTCTGGCTGGGGCCCGGTGCCAGCCTGCCCCTGCACGACCACGGGGACATGCTCAGTCTCATGCTCGGTCTCGTGGGTGAACTGGAAGTGGAGCGTTACGATGCGCCCCCCCAACCGGGCTCGGAGGATGGTCATGTGCTGCTACATGGCGGTGTGCGCAGCACCTTGCGCCGGGGCGGCATCAGCATCGTAGATGGCCCCAAGGGCAACATCCACGGATTCGTCAACACATCCCTTGCGCCGGTCGTGGTCCTCGACGCCCTGTGGCACGGGGGACAGCGTGTCCAGCGCCACCTGTTCTTTCCCACCAGCAGCCATCCCGCTGAAAGCCTGTCCGCCATCCGGCTGTGCGAGTGCCGGGTCCACGAACTGGGCGCAGAGCTACCGGACCATCCGCACGGGTAGGCAGCGCGGCGGATGCCGGATCCCGGGCAGGTGGGCGCGCGCACGGGATACAATGGCTGCGTGCACCGCCAACGGAGCCGTATGTCACCCGAGCCTGCGCCGCGTGCCGAGTACTCATCAGACCATCCTGGCCAAGAAGGCTGCGCTGGCCGAAACAGCAGCGGGACCGCTCTTGATCTTGTCCGAACAGGCGGCCCAGGCCTGGACCGACCCGGACAGGCTGGACATGGTCCTCAGTTCGGCGTTCGACGCGCTGCCACACTGCGAGGCCGTCTATGCCTGGACTCTGGACGGGCATCAGATCTCGTCGCTGGTCACGCGTGAAGGCCCCGACCGCTCCTGGCGGGGCAACGATCTGTCCCAGCGTCCCTATCTGCGGCACAACTTGCCGTTCAAGGGGATCATGTTGTCCTCGGTGTATCACAGCATGCGCGGTGGTCAGCCCTGTGTCACCGCGCTGCAGGCGGTGCGCGAGGCCGACGAGCTGCTGGGCTTCTTGGCCGCCGACTTTCCGGTGGCCGAGTTGTTGCGCGATGCCACCCTGGCACCCCAGCAACTCGGCTGGCAGCAGTTTCGGGGCGATCCCGCCATTCGTGGCAATCTGTTCGCGCAGTGCCGGGTGCACAGCCTCGTCGATGAACACATCGATCAGGTGCACGAGACCATCGCCGATCTGCTCACCGGTCACGGTGTCTTCCACATGAAGATCCATTATTCCAGCGGGCGCTGCTCGTTCTGGCTGGTGGACGACCCCTATTCGTACCGCATACACCCCGTCCACGAGATCATCGATCCAGACCTTTGCCTCGCTTATCCCCGACATCCCTATGCCGATCGGGCCACCGTCTCACCCGCGCAGATCCGTGCCGTGCTGGCACAGTTCAAGGCGCTGCGCTTCGCCGACGAAACCATCTATCTGCGTTCGGCCTCGCTCAACATCGTCAACGGGATGATTGGGCTGACCTTCTCCTGCGACGGCTCGCACTACATGCCGGTGGTGGAGTTCCTGGAACGAGACCTGGACTTCTGGTTCGGGAGCATGGGACATGCCTGAACCCCCCGGAACCGCTTGGGTGCGAGACGGGAGGGCGGGCTCAGCGGCAGAGGCGCTCCAGGCGCTCCAGCTCGCGGTCCGTGAAACCGGCCGCGCGGCGGGCCTCACGGTGCAGGGGGCAGCGCACCGTACGCGAGAGGCGCTGGGCCAGCAGCCGGAAAAAGGTCTCCTCGGGGTCCAGATCGCGCTCGGCGCAGAGGTGGCGTAACCACCGGCTGCCGGCGGCCACGTGTCCCACCTCCTCTCGCAGAATCTTCTCCAGGATCTGGGCGGTCTCCTCGTCTCCGGCGGCGCGGAAACGCTCGATCATGCCCGGCGTCACGTCGAGGCCGCGGGCCTCCAGCACACGAGGCACCAGGGCCATGCGCACCAAGGGGTCATGGGCCGTCCGGCACGCGGTCTCCCACAGCCCGTCGTGGGCCGGGAAGTCTCCGTAGTCGAAGCCGAGGTCCTGCAGGCGTCCGCGCAAGGCCCGGAAATGCTCCACTTCTTCCCGTGCGACCCGCACCCAGTCTTCGTAGAACGCGACGGGCAGGCCCCGGAAGCGGTGCACTGCGTCCCAGGCCAGATTGATGGCGTTGAACTCGATGTGGGCGATGGCGTGGATGAAGGCCGCGCGGTCTTTGACCCCGCCGAGACCGCGCCGCGGTAGCAGGCGCGGGGCCACCAAAACCGGGCGAGCGGGCCGGCCCACCCGCTCAGGCGGCAGGAGCGGCCCACCTGCTGCGGCCACGAGGGCCCCTTGACGCCAGGCTGCCGCCACGTCGTCACTGCGTTGCAGTTTCTCGTCTACTGCGCGGGCCTCCAGGCAGGCCCGCGCGGCGTCATGCAGCACGGGCGGCATGGGCGCCTCATGCCCCCTGCCCGACCCGATTCCGCCTTCGTCGCTCAATAGTGGCGCACCCGCGCGTCGCGGACCTGGCGCTGCAGGCGCTGGCTGGTACGGTGCATCTGGCGCAGCAACCGATCATAGCGCTCCCGCAGTCGCTGGTGCGCTTGCTCGAGCGCCCATTCCTCACCGACCAGCTGGCGCTCCCGGTCGAGGACCTCGTCATATCGCTGGCGCAGGGCCTCCAGGGTCTCCAAGGCCTCGTGTAGTTCCTGCTGGAACCGGTCGCGCTCCTCGCGCAGGCGCTCGTATTCCCGCGGTGCGACGTCGGGATCCATCTCCGCCAGCAGATGTGCGTGCTTCTTGATCTTGTGGCGGATCCGGTTGATTTCGTGACGCTTGGCCCGGATCTCCCGGGCGACCTCCAGGCCCTCGGATTCCACGTCGGTCAGCTGGCGGCGCACCCGGTTGAGCCGGCCTTCGAGGTCCAGCAGCTCCCGGTGAATGTCCGCCAGTGCGTCCTCCAGCTTGTGCAAATGCGCCTCGATGGAGGCCCATGCTTGTTCTGCCTCTTCCACTGTCTGCCCTCCCATCACTAGGCCAGCCGTGCATCCACTAGATCGCGCATGCCCGGTGTGGCACTGCGCATCCTGCCACAGGCGGCACGCGCTTGCCGAGACGTTGGGGCAGCGTAGCCTCCAGACAAGGGACGCGTGCGGCACGCGAGGCGTGCGACCCGGCGCCGCGGGTGGCCTTTTTCGCCGTAGAAACCGCATAATAGCGTCCCTTTGTATGCGTCAAGACACAAGCGACTCCCCATGGCCGAGTACATTTTCACAATGAATGGCGTGGGCAAGGTGGTGCCCCCCAAGAAGGAGATCCTGCGTGAGATCTCTCTCCACTTCTTTCCCGGCGCCAAGATCGGCGTGCTGGGCTACAACGGCGCAGGCAAGTCCACCCTGCTGCGCATCATGGCTGGCGTGGATCAGGACTACGTGGGCGAGGCCCGCCCCATGCCCGGCGTCAAGATCGGCTATCTACCCCAGGAGCCGCAGCTCGACCCGACCAAGGACGTGCGCGGCAACGTGGAGGATGGCCTCAGGGAGATCAAGGAGGCCCTGGCGCGGCTCGATGCGATCTATGCGGCCTACGCCGAGCCGGATGCCGATTTCGACGCGCTGGCCAGAGAACAGGAGCGCCTGGAGAAGATCGTCCAGGCGGCCGACGGCCACAACCTGGAACACAAGCTGGAGGTGGCGGCCGACGCCCTGCGCCTGCCTCCCTGGGAAGCCGACGTGACCCGACTCTCCGGCGGCGAACGGCGGCGTGTGGCCCTGTGCCGGCTGCTCCTGTCCAACCCGGACATGCTGATCCTGGACGAGCCCACCAACCACCTGGACGCCGAGTCGGTGGCTTGGCTGGAGCGCTATCTCCAGGAGTTCCCGGGTACCGTGGTGGCGGTCACCCACGACCGCTATTTCCTTGACCACGTGGCTCAATGGATCCTGGAGCTCGACCGCGGCCACGGTATCCCCTGGAAGGGCAACTACACGTCGTGGTTGGAGCAGAAGGAAAAGCGCCTGGAGCTGGAACAGAAAAAGGAGGCCGCGCGCATCAAGGCCATGAAGGCGGAGCTCGAGTGGGTGCGCACCCAGCCCAAGGGGCGCCATGCCAAGAGCAAGGCGCGGCTCAAGCGCTTCGAGGAGATCGCCTCGCGCGAGTACCAGAAGCGCTCCGAGACCAACGAGATCTACATCCCGCCGGGCCCGCGCCTGGGCGATCGGGTGGTGGAACTGGACGGCGTGACCAAGGCTTACGGCGACCGGGTCCTGTTCGAGAATCTCTCCTTCGAGGTGCCCCGCGGTGCGCTGGTGGGCATCATCGGTCCCAATGGGGTGGGCAAGACCACCCTGTTTCGGCTCATCACCGGGCGGGAGCAGCCTGACGGAGGTCGGATCCATATCGGCGAGACCGTTCAGATCGCCTATGTGGACCAGTTCCGCGACGATCTCGACGGAGAGAAGACCGTCTGGGAGGAGGTCTCCGGGGGCCACGATCTGATCCAGGTGGGTGGTTACGAAGTCCCTTCCCGCGCCTATCTGGGCCGGTTCAACTTCAAGGGCTCTGACCAACAGAAACGGGTCAAGGACCTCTCCGGCGGAGAGCGCAACCGGCTGCACCTGGCCAAGCTGCTCAAGAGCGGGGGCAACCTGCTGCTGCTGGACGAGCCCACCAACGACCTGGACGTGGAAACCCTGCGGGCGCTGGAACAGGCCCTGCTGGATTTTCCCGGCTCGGCCATGGTGATTTCACACGACCGCTGGTTCCTGGACCGGATCGCCACCCACATCCTCGCTTTCGAAGACGATGGCGGCGTCGTGTTCTTTGACGGCAACTACAGCGACTACGAGGAGGACCGTCGGCGCCGCCTCGGCCCCGAGGCCGAGCACCCACACCGGGTCCGCTACAAGCGCTTGCATTGACCGAGAGTCCCGGCGTGCCGGGGCGTGCGCCTGCGCCGGTTCGGGCCCGATCAGTGGCTGGTGCCCGCCGAGCGGGTGATCTTGTTGTAGACGTTGTACTTGCCCGAGGGTTTTTTCATGGGCAGTCGCTTGACTTCTTTCAGGGTGCGGTCGTCGTAGACGACGACGGCGCCTTCCTCGTCCCAGATGCTGACCAGGGCGTAGCGTCCGTAACGGTCGAACTCCACATGGGCGGCAACCTTGCCGGGCTCGGGGCGCAGGGTCGCCACGATCTCCAGCTTCTGCTTGTCGATCACGTGCATGGCGTCCTTGTTGGGACCGAAGAACACGTCGACCCAGGCATGAGGACTGCGCTCATGGCTGCGCATGAAGAACCCCGGCCCCAGGGTGTCGATGCGCTTGATCACCTTCCAGTCCACCATGTCGACGACGGACACCCGCCCCTCCTTCAGATGGGGCGTGGCGAATACCGGGCGCCCCTCCAGCTCCCAGATGATGCCGGACCCCAGGTGGGGCATCCCGGGCAGATCGAGCACCGCCACGCGCTTGCCGGTGTCCAGATCGATCACTTCGCCGGTCTCGGCCGCGCGATTGGCGCCGATGAGGTGGCGGTAGGACAAGTCGAAAAAGAAATCGTCCAGGGGGGCACTGACCGGGATGCGGCGGATCTGTGCCCGCCGGTTCTTCACGCGCAGCTCCCAGATCTCGGGGATGTCCCGGAGTGCCGCCACGAAGCTGTGCCGGGGGGCCGCCTGGTATACGGCGCTCACCCGTGAGCTTGCCCCGCTGCTGGATACCACGGGGATCACCTCCACCAGGCCGAGATCCGAGGCATCCAGCAACACCAGGGTGCGCGGCAGCATGTTCCCCACAAGCACGTAGCGCCCGTCCGGCGAGACCGCCAGATTGCGCGTGTTGAGGCCCACCCGGACCTCTGCGGTGGTCTTCAGGTTGTAGAGGTCGAAGCGACTGATCCAGCCGTCCCGGGAGGCCAGGTAGACGATGCGTCCGTCGGGCGAGAACTTGGGCCCGCCGTGCAGGGCATAGTGCGTCTTGAAACGATGGATGGGCTCGAAACGGTCGCCGTCGAGGACGGTGATGTGGTGATCCCCCTTCTCCACCACCAGGAACAGGTTCAGGGGGTCGGCGGAATACACCGGGGTGTCCGACAGGGGCCTGGGATCGACCAGCACCCGGTGCGTGCGTCGGATGTCGGCCTCGGTCCACCTGGGTTCCTCCGCTGGTGGTTCGTGCAGATACCGGGCCAGCGCCTGGATCTCCTCAGGCGAGAGCGTTTGACCGAAGGCCGGCATCTGGGTGGCCGGCAACCCGTCCCGAATCACCCGCGCGGTACGCTGGGGCCCAAGGCGGGACAGACTCTCCGGCAGCAGGGCTGGCCCCGTGAGGCCGATGCGATCGGCCCCATGACAGACTGCGCAGTGGCGGGCATACAGGGCCGCCGGGTCCTCCGGCCTGGAGGCTGCGGCGGGATGCAGCGTGCAGTCCGCACCCAGGACGAATTCCTGAGGTGGTTCGGGCTTGCCGCGCAGATAGCGTCGCACACGCAGCCGGCGCCCCCCATCTGCGTAGTGCACCTCGAAGTATTCGTAGCGCTGATAGACCTCCTCGAGATTGCGTTCAGGGGGCGGTTGCCAGGGCTTCGCATCGGAAGAAAAGGTCTCGTAGTAATAGGGGCGACCCGCTTGGACCTCGGGTACGCAGTCCGGCCCATCCGCCAGCGCCGGTGTCGCCGACACCGAAAGCACACACAGGAGCAGCGCGATCCATGCACAGCGCCGTTTGCAGCGATCCATGAGACGTATGCCCGGTTGACTGGATGGTGCAGGCAAGTATCGGTCACATCCGCCTGCGACCCCCTTGATGGGGATCAACGGACGCGCGCCATCGTCACAGCGCAACCCCGCCGCGGATGCCACAGCCACGGGCCACGGGCCGACCATGGCTGGCCCGTGGCACCGTTGCTAAACAGTTCAATCCTGGGGATGGAGGAAGAGCCCCTCATAGGGCGCTGTGGCGGGCTCCATGACGGCGAAATCCGCCGTTTCCACGCTCGGAGTTGTGGTCTGTTCGTATGCGGTGGGGGCGTAGTCATCCGGCCCTTCGGTGATTTCCCAGGCACCCAGTTCCGTGCGCGCTGCATTGTGGCTGTGGGAGACGGCCGAATACTGGCCATTGACCAGCGTGTAGATGGTGGACGCACCGGCCGTTCCTGCCAGGCTCAGGGCTCCTGCTATGCTCAAGGTAATCCATGTCTTGCCCATCGTTC
>JALVEU010000082.1 GCA_027030565.1 Gammaproteobacteria bacterium
TCTAGGGATGCTCAGCCAAGCGACGGTACAACTCCGCGTTTTTCGTCAGCACTCGGTCCATAACTTGTTGAAAATTTTCATCCGGCTGTTCTAACAATTCTTCCAGGCTGGCCTCTAACAGTGCTTCCGGTGTGACTTTTAGGCGGCGTGCCTTTTCTTCCAACTTGGCTGCTCGCTCTTCCGATACCGTGATCTTCAATATGCTCATGTGTTCGACACTCCAACGCGTATAGGGGTTGCCGTGTTCATTGACCTTCGATCAATTGGATGCCGCAATGACGGCAAAACCTTGGGTTTTCATACTGAGATGCAGTTCGCCGAGATGCCCGTTGCGCGAGGGGCAACGCCATAGTCGAAGATTTATGATCAGCCTATAGGTTAGAGACAGCCACAGGAGGGGAACGGAAACGAGCGTGGATGTGATTCCATGGGAGGCCAGTAGGGCGATCGTCCCGACCAGTACACCCAGGAGGATCGCCAGCCGGGTGATCGTTTTGCGTCGTTTCTGAAACTCGATGAATAATTTTGTATTCATGTGCTTGTTTCACGTATCGTTTGGTTGCCTGTAATAACCTATCTGGTGCCGATGCCTAGCTGGGCTCCGGCGTTTCAAGGCGTTGGTTTTGAGAAGTTTTTCGACTTTTCATGTGCTCTTTTATAGGGGCTGGCGGAATTATGCTCCAGTTATTGGTGTTATGAGTATGCAGGCCGCTTGCCATGCATTTCCTTTCGCGCTTCACTTTGGCCCAATGGGTATTTTGTGAGGCGGTCGAACGTGGCGAATGTGGCGAAATCCATAGAGCCGAGCTCAAATCAGTTCCTTCCTCGCGCTACGGCCTGCGCCGGTGCGCGAATGCCAGGCGCAGGCCGCGGGCGCCTGGCACGAGCTGCCCTTCCTGCCAGGCGAGCCGGCCCGAGACGATGGTGGTGTGCACGCGGGAGCGGAACTGCCGGCCCTCGAAGGGTGACCAGCCGCACTTGTAGAGCAGGTCCTCCCGCCGTACCTCGAAGCCCCGGCTGAGATCCACCAGCACCAGGTCGGCCCAGTAACCCTCGCGCAGGTAGCCGCGCTCGCGTAGGCCGAAGCAGGCCGCCACGTCGTGGCTGGTCTTGCGCACCACGTCGGCCAGCGAGAGCACGCCGTCGTGGTAGAGCTCCAGCGCGGCGGGCAAGGCGTGTTGCACCAGGGGCAGCCCGGCCGGGGCCTGGAAATAGGGCCGGGCCTTCTCTTCCCGCGTGTGGGGGGCATGATCGGTGCCGATCACGTCGACCCGGTTTTGGGCAAGGGCTTGGTGCAGGGCGTCCCGATCGCAACGGGTTTTGATCGCCGGGTTGCACTTGATGAGCGTGCCCTTGTCTTCATAGTCGCGGTCATCCAGCAGCAGGTGATGCACGCAGGCCTCGGCGGTGATGGATTTGCCGTTCACCGGGCCCGGCTCGAACAGGTCGAGTTCGTGCTCCGTGGTGAGGTGCAGCACATGCAGGCGCGTGCCGTGCTCGCGCGCGAGCTCCACGGCAAGGCGGGAGGACTTGTAGCAGGCCTCGTGGCTGCGGATGAGCGGGTGACAAGCCATGGGCACCTCCTCCCCGTAACGGGCGCGGAAACGCCGCTCGTTGTCGAGGATGGTCGGCGTGTCCTCGCAGTGCACGGCGATGAGGGTTGGGGCGTGCGCGAAAATGCCGTGCAGCGCGTCGATGTCGTCCACCAGCATGTTGCCGGTGGAGGCGCCCATGAAGACCTTGATGCCGCAGTGGGCTGCCGGGTCCACGGCGCGCAGGGTGTCCAGATTGTCGTTGGTGGCCCCCAGATAGAAAGAGAAGTTGGCGACCGAGCTGCGCTCGGCGATGGTGTATTTGGCCTCCAGCGCCTCCAGGTTGGTGGCGGGTGGTTTGGTGTTGGGCATGTCCATGAAACTGGTCACCCCGCCGGCCACGGCCGCGCGCGACTCGGTGGCGATGTCGGCCTTGTGGGTGAGTCCCGGATCGCGGAAATGGACCTGATCGTCGATCATGCCGGGGAGCAGGTGGAGCCCGGCGGCGTCGATCACCCGTTCGGCGCGGCGATGGGCGAGATCGGGGCCGATGGCCTCGATGCGGCCATTGCGCACCAGCACGTCGGCCTCGAACTCACGGCCTTCGTTGACCAGGCGGGCGTTGACGATGAGCAGGGCGTTCATGGGCGTGCTGCGGTCCCTGGTGGCTTGGGTCTCGCGGGTTACAATGGCGGCTTCGACCTGCTGTAGGCAAGCCGCACGTGACGGAGAATCGTATCAAGCAGAACGAACGCGCGCCCAAGGGTGCAAGCCTTCCCTGGTCCGAGGTGTTGGAGACGCTGCCTTTCAACGAGCAGGGGCTGCTGCCGGCCATCGCCCAGCAACACGACACCGGCGAGGTGCTCATGATGGCCTGGATGAACCGCGAGGCCCTCGAGGAGACCCTGCGCACGGGCCGTGTCTGCTACTGGTCGCGCTCGCGGGGGAAGCTCTGGCGCAAGGGCGAGACCTCCGGGCAGGTGCAGCACCTCAAGGAGCTGCGCCTGGACTGCGACGGCGACACGATCCTGCTCCTGGTGGACCAGCAGGGGCCGGCCTGCCACACGGGACGGCGCAGCTGCTTCTACAACGTGCTGCGTGGCGACCGGGTCGAGGTCGCCGATGCGCCCCTGATCGACCCCGAGGTGCTCTACGGGGCATGAGCCTGGTCCTGCACAACACATTCACCGGCCGCAAGGAGCCCTTCGCGGCGCAGGATCCGGAACGGGTCACGATGTACGTGTGCGGCCCCACGGTCTACAACTTCATCCATATCGGCAACGCCCGGCCCGTGGTGGTCTTCGACGTGCTGTATCGGCTCCTGCAGCGCGCATACCCGCAGGTCGTGTACGCGCGCAATCTCACCGACGTGGACGACAAGATCATCCAGGCCGCACAGGCCGAGGGAGTGCCCATCGAGGAGATCACCGAGCGCTACGCACGGGCCTTCCACGAGGATGCCGCCGCCTTGGGGGCCCTGCCGCCGAGCCTGGAACCGCGGGCGACGGAGAACATCGACGCCATGATCGCCATGATCGAGGCGCTCATCGCCCGCGGCTGCGCCTACGAGGCCGAGGGTCACGTGCTCTATCACGTGCCGGCCCTGCCGGACTACGGGGCGCTCAGTCACCGGGCGCTGGAGGACATGATCGCGGGCGCCAGGATCGAGGTGGAGTCCTACAAACGCCATCCGGCCGACTTCGTCTTGTGGAAGCCCTCGGCGCCGCACGAGCCGGGCTGGGCGAGCCCCTGGGGTCGTGGACGGCCCGGCTGGCATACCGAGTGTGCGGCCATGATCCACCGCCATCTGGGACCCACCATCGACATCCATGGCGGCGGGCAGGACTTGGTCTTCCCGCACCATGAGAACGAGCGCGCCCAGGCGCGCTGCGAGCATCCGGACCAGGACTTCGTCCGCTACTGGGTTCACAACGGCTACATCACCGTGCGCGGCGAGAAGATGTCCAAGTCCCTGGGCAACTTCTTCACCGTGCGCGAGATCCTGGCGCATTTCCCCGGCGAGGCGGTGCGCTACGCGCTCCTTTCCGGCCATTATCGCAAGCCCCTGGACTGGTCGCCGGAGCTCGCGGCGCAGGCCAAGGCCAGTCTCGACCGCCTGTATCAGGCGCTGGCCGATGCCGAGCACGTGGCCCCGGAGCCGGCCGGGGTGCCGGGGGCGGTGCGCGCCGCACTCGAGGACGATCTCAACACCCCGCAGGCGCTGTCCGCCCTGCACGAGCTGGCCACGGCGCTCAACCGTGCGGCCGCGCGCCAGGAAAAGGCGAAGGCCAAGGGGGCGCTTCTTGCAGCGGCGGAGCTCCTGGGCCTGCTGCAGGCCAGCCCTTCGGCCTGGTTCCGCTGGCGGCCGGCGGGCGAGGCCGGGTTGACCGACGAGCAGATCGAGGCTCTGATCGCCGAACGCGCCGAAGCCCGCAAGGCTCGCGACTTCGCGCGCGCCGATGCCATCCGCGACCGGCTGCAGGCCGCCGGCATCCAGCTGTTGGACACCCCGCAAGGGACCCGCTGGCGCAGGGGGTGAGATCGTGAAGGCCGTGCTAATCTGGCTCATCCGCGCCTATCGTTACCTGCTGAGCCCGTTCATCGGCCAGCATTGCCGGTTCACGCCGAGCTGCTCGGAGTACGCGATGGAGGCCGTGGAGCGCTATGGCGCATTGAAGGGGAGCTGGCTGGCGATCAGGCGGCTGGGGCGGTGTCATCCGTTCGCGCCGGGCGGATACGACCCCGTTCCTGGGCCGCCACGGGGACCGGATGGGGGCCCGGACCCGGAGGTTCCCCACGGCAGGGGTGGAGGAGACGGGGCGTAGGGGAATGCTGAATAGATCGTCGCGAGCGGTCGAAGGGCAAGGCGCACGGAGCGCAGGATACGAGACCAATCCGCCGGGAGCGGATTGGAGCGGCCGTCAGGCCGGCCCGAAGGGCGGAGGGCAGGATGCCCGGAGTAGTTGCCAAGTAGATAGGCGAGTATCCGAGCACCGCGCAACGCAGCCATTCGGACGCGCAGCAGATTTATTCGGTATTTCCTAGGCGTACGTCGACAGCATCCTATAGATGGTTTCGTCCAGGGAACTCGGTGCCGCCGCGGGCGATCTGAAGACACGAAACCCCAATCCTGTTACAGGTTGCAGCCGGGCCGGCTGGCGCCGGACCGCATACATGACCGAAATCCCCCATTCCGATGACCTGGCCACCCTGGTGGCCATCCTTCCCGCTCACCTGCGTGCGCCGGTCGAGGCCTTGCCCGCAGACGAGCTCTTGGAGATCGTGCTGGACCTGGGCCGGCGCCCCCAGGCGAGGCTGGCCGGCCGAGCGGCGGATCTCTCGGCGGATCCGGTCTCGCGCGAGGACCTCGAGTACGTGGTCCGTGCGGTGGGCGACTTCGGTCCGGACAACCGGGCCGGCCTGGAGGGTACCCTGCACCGCATCTCCGCCTTGCGCAACCGCCGCGGCGAGGTGGTGGGCCTGACCCTGCGGGTGGGGCGGACCATCCGCGGCTCCATCGAGCCCCTGCGCGCGTTCATCGAGGACGGGCGCAGCCTCCTGCTGCTGGGCCGGCCGGGGGTGGGCAAGACCACCAAGCTGCGCGAGATCGCCCGCGTGCTCGCCGACGAGCTGGGCCGGCGCGTGATCGTGATCGATACCTCCAACGAGATCGCCGGCGACGGTGACGTGCCCCATCCGGCCATCGGCACGGCCCGGCGCATGCAGGTGCCGACGCCCGACCGCCAACACGCCGTGATGATCGAGGCGGTGGAGAACCACATGCCTGAGGTGATCGTCATCGACGAGATCGGCACCGCAGCCGAGGCCCTGGCGGCGCGCACCATCGCCGAGCGCGGGGTCCAGCTCATCGGCACGGCCCACGGCAGCACGCTGGAGAACCTGGTGCGCAATCCCACCCTCTCGGATCTCGTCGGCGGTGTGCAGACCGTCACGCTGGGCGACGAAGAGGCGCGTATACGCGGCACGCGCAAAAGCGTCCTCGAACGCAAGGCACCGCCGACCTTCGACACGGTGGTGGAGATCCACGACTACGAGGATCTGATGGTGCACGCCGATGTGGCGGAGGCCGTGGACCGGATCCTGGCCGGACGTATGCCGCAAGGGCTGGCGATCGATGGGCTTGGGTCGTCGGCAGAGCCGGCCGAGGCCCCGGTGGCCGATGGCCTTGGAGATGTTCCCGCCCCGGCGCCTTTCCGGCCGCCCAACGGTGCGGCGCGCATCCTGCCCTACGGCATCAAGCGGGACCTGGTGGAGCGCGTGGTTCGCGAGTTGCGGCTCGATGCGGTGGTCACCGAACGGCCCGACCGGGCCCACCTGATCGTGGTCCTGCGGGCACGTGCCGGGGAGCCGCGCCTGCTGCGCATGGTGGAAGAGACAGGGCTGCCCGTGCACGTGTTGCGTCGCAACACGGCGGCCCAGCTGCGCCGGGTGCTGCAGGCGGCGTTCAACCGCACTGCGGGGGTGGAAGACGAAGAGGCAGCCGCTGCGGCCCGGGAGGCAGAGGCCGCGGTGCGGCGCGTGCTGCAGGAGGGCGTGGCCGTGGAGCTGGCACCGCAGCCCCCCGCGGTGCGGCGATTGCAGCACCGGATCGTGACCCGCCACCGCCTGCTGGCCGAGAGTGTGGGCAGTGAGCCCGAACGCCGCCTGGTGATCGCTCCGCACGTCACCGCCCAGTCTTCGGCCTGAATCTCGGGCCCGTGTGGCGCAGCCTCGGACTGCCGGATCGGCCGTCTGGGTGCTGCGGAGATTGCCAGGGGCTCGTGCACGCGCGGCTTTCCGGCCCGAGGCCCGTTCCGTTGGCGTGCCCGTGCGCCCTGGCGACGGCCGGGGTTGCCGGTATACTGCGGACGATCTCCAAGGGAGCACGAGGGTCATGCATCTCGCCGACTGGTGGGTGATCGGCATCTACCTGGTGCTGCTCGTCGGCATGAGCGTCCTGGTGGGCCGGGGGCAGACCGGGCAGGACGACTACTACGTGGGCGGGCGCGACCTACCCTGGTGGGCCGTGGGGATCTCCACCATGGCCACGCAGACCTCGGCGGTGAGCTTCATCTCCATCCCGGCGTTCGTGGCCCTGAAGCCTGAAGGCGGGCTCACCTGGATCCAGTACGAACTGGCCGTACCGCTGGCCATGATCGCCACCAGCATCGGGCTGCTGCCCCTGTTCCGGAAGCTCGAGCTGATCAGCGTCTACGAGTATCTGGAGCTGCGTTTCGGACCGGGCATGCGCACCCTGATCAGCGCCATCTTTCTGCTGAGCCGTGGTTTCGGTACGGCGGTGGGGCTCTATGCCAGCGCCATCGTACTGGCTGTGGCCATGCAATGGCCCATCTGGGCCACCATCCTGCTCATGGGCGTGTTCACAGTGGTCTACGACATGATCGGAGGGATGAGGGCGGTGGTCTACTCGGACGTGGTGCAGGCGCTGATCCTATTCGTGGGCCTGTTCGTCTGCATCGGGTTTGCGACGAAGGACTTGGGTGGGGTGCAGGCAACGTTGGACCTGATCCCAGCCGAGCGCCTCAACACCCTGGACCTCTCCCTGGGGCTCGGGGACGGGTCCCATGCCCCGCTATGGGGATTTCTGATCGGGGCGTTCTTCCTGTACGTCTCCTACTACGGGACCGATCAGAGCCAGGCTCAGCGGGCGTTGTCGGCACGGAACGTGCGGGACACCCGCAGGTCGCTCATGCTCAATGGGTACGTGCGTTTTCCGCTGGCCAGCCTGTATCTCGCCCTGGGGGTGGCCCTTGGCGCCTTCTACTACACCTCAGCAGACCTGCGGGCTCAGGTGCCCGCCGAGCGGGTGGACTACCTGGTGCCGGTCTTCGTCTTGTACCACCTCCCCGACGGGATCCGCGGCCTGCTCGTGGCCGCGCTGTTGGCAGCCTCCATGTCCAGCTTGGATTCCGCGCTCAACTCTTTGTCCGCGGCCACCATGCGTGACTTCGTCGAGCGGCGTTGGCGGCTGTCGGAGCGGGCAAGCCTGTGGTACGGCAGGTTGAGCACACTGGCCTGGGGTGTATTCGTCACGGCCTTCGCCCACGCCGTGGGCGGGATCGCCGATACGGTGATCGAGGCCATCAACAAGGTGGGCTCGGCGGTCTACGGGCCGATCCTGGCGGCCTTCACCATGGGCGTGTTGTCCCGGCGGGCCGGCACGGCGGCGGTCGCCGCCGGTGTGGTGGCCGGGGTGGGGCTCAACCTCGGTCTCTGGATCGCGCTGCCGGGGGTGTTCTGGATGTGGTGGAACTTCTTCGGCTGGCTGGCGGCCGTGGTCGTGACCCTGGTCGTGGCCTGGGTCCTACCGCGACCCCAACGGGAGGTTGCCCCCTATACCCTGGCGGGCAGCGGGTTGTTCCGAGAGCTGCCCCTGTGGAGCCGTGGAGAGACGGCCATGTTGGTCTATTTCTTCGTCATCCTCGGCGCCGTGATCGTCGCGGATCGGGTCCTGGGGGTGCACCATCCGTGAGCGGGTCCACGCGCTCAATCTCCCGGACGGTTCCCGGGCACAGAAAAAGCGGGGCGCCTCGCGGCGCCCCACACACCTCCCTGTGAAATCGGGGAGAGTCCTTTTTACAGGTTGTATGCGCGCTCGTCGTGCTGCGACAGGTCCAGGCCCTCGGTCTCTTCTTCCTCGCTCACGCGCAGGCCGATGGTGACCTTGAGGACCAGGAGGATGACAGCGGTCACCACCCCCGTGTAGATCAGGGTCGCCACCACGCCCAGGGCCTGCACCGTGAGCTGCGCGACCATACCACCGCTCTCGACACCGAAGCCGGCCCCGCCCAGGCTCTCGGCACAGAATACGCCGGTGAGCAGGGCGCCGGTGATGCCCCCGATCCCGTGCACGCCGAAGGCGTCCAGCGAATCGTCGAAGCCCAGCGCAGGCTTGACCTTGGCCACGGTGATGAAGCACAGGATGCCCGCGGCTGCACCGATGGCGAGCGCCCCCATGGGGCCAACCGAGCCCGAGGCGGGCGTGATGGCCACCAGTCCGGCCACGGCTCCCGAGGCGATGCCCAGGGCGCTGGGTTTGCCATGGGAGATCCACTCCGAGAACATCCAGACCAGGGCCGCCATGGCGGTGGCGATCTGGGTCACGGCCATGGCCATGCCTGCGGTCCCATCGGCGGCGAGCTCTGAGCCCGCGTTGAAGCCGAACCAGCCCACCCACAGCATGGCGGCACCAGTCAGTGTGAACATGAGATTGTGCGGGGGCATGGCGGTACGCGGATAGCCCTTGCGCCGGCCGATGATGAGGGCCGCCACCAAGCCCGCGATACCGGCGTTGATGTGCACCACGGTGCCACCGGCGAAGTCCAGGATGCCCTTGCCGCCCAGCCAGCCGCCGTCACCCCAGACCCAGTGGGCGATGGGCGCATAGACGAAGATCAACCACAGCGCCATGAACCAGAGCAGGGACGAGAACTTCATGCGCTCGGCGAAGGCGCCGACGATCAGTGCCGGCGTGATGATGGCAAAGGTCATCTGGAAGGTCATGAACACCGTCTCAGGGATCGTGCCCGAGAGGCTGTCCACGGTCAGCCCTTTGAGAAAGAGCTTGTCCAGCCCGCCCCAGTAGGGGCCCTCGCCGCCGAAGGCGATGCTGTAGCCCACGATGGCCCAGAGCACGGTCATCAGCGCGGTGATGGTGAAGCACTGCATCATCACCGAAAGACCGTTCTTGGCCCGCACCATGCCTGCATAGAAGAGGCTCAGGCCCGGGATGGTCATGAACAGCACCAGGGCCGTGGCGGTCAGCATCCAGGCGGTATCCCCCGCACTCAGCTGGTCCTCGGCCAGCGCCACACCGGGGGTCGAGACCGCGGCCAGCAGGCCCGCTCCCAGCGCGAATCGCTTGTCGCGTATGAATTCCAAACTCACGTCATATCCTCCTCTGTCGGATCAAAGGGCTTCCGGTCCCGTCTCGCCGGTGCGGATGCGCACCACCTGTTCGAGCGGCATGACGAAGATCTTGCCGTCGCCGATCTTGCCGGTGTTGGCCGCGTTGGTGATGGCCTCGATGGTGCGATCCGCCATGTCGGCCGCCACTGCCACCTCGATCTTCACCTTGGGCAGGAAGTCGACCACGTACTCGGCTCCACGATAGAGCTCGGTATGGCCCTTCTGTCGGCCGAAGCCCTTGACCTCGGTGGCCGTCATGCCGTGCACTCCGAGTTCGGAGAGGGCCTCGCGCACGTCATCGAGCTTGAAGGGCTTGATGATGGCTACGATCATCTTCATTTCGGGTTTCCTCTTGTCGATACGCAGACGATGCAGGTGGCCTGTACAGGGCCTGCGGGGACCTCACAGGATCCCGAACTCCTTGGTCCAGTTGACGAGCACCTTGGGATCTTCGTCCACACTGAAGGTGTTGTTGTCGTCGTCGCTGGTGTTGGCCTGTTCGTACTGGATGCCGAAGGTGCCCCAGTCGTCGGTGCTCTTGCTCAGGCCCACACCCCAGTGGAAGTAGCTGCCCGAGTCACTGAAGTCGTAGTAGCCACCGAAGACCTTGAGTCCCACGGGGCCCAGCTTGCCGACGTTTTCGAAGGTCCAGTCGAAGCCCAGCGGGATGTACCAGCTGCCCACCAGGTCGTTGCCCGCATCGTCGAAGTCCTGGCTGAAGACGGTGTAGTAGATGCCTGTGCTCAGCGGACCCCAGCCGAGGTTGCCGTAGATCTCGCCGAAATCGGCGGCCTCGGTGCGGTTCTGGGCCGGATACATGTACTGGATGTAGCCGAGATCCAGGCTGAAGCCGCCGAACTCGCCGCCCCAGCCTCCATAGAGATCGAGCTCGAAGCCCGTGGTGCCGAAGTCCACGTTGGAGGTCCAGGTGCCCACGTAGAACCCGGAATCGTGGGCGTAGTCGATTCCACCCTGGATGGCTGGGCGGTCGTCGGTCTGCGTGAGACCACGCCAGAGATAGTTGCTGGTCACGCCGATGTTGGCGGTGACACCCGCCTGGGCGATGCTCGCAGTCAAGGCGGCGGCCCCCAATGCGGCCGCAGGGATGAGTTTCTTCATGGCGCTCTGCTCCTGCTTCTCGATGGATGGAAAACTGCGCGCCCATGGGCAGCAGGAACCGTGCCAAATGGTTCACGGTTCCGGCCTCCACCGATGCACAGCGCTTGGCGCACCCGGAGCCCCGGCCCTTGGCGTCTCGGTTGCACCAGTATGGTGCACGCGCCAACGCGCAACCGCACAGTTCTGGTGCGCTTCGAAAAAATGACTTCGGTTCAGTGGCCCGGGCGCCGGTTCAACAGGCGCAGGGCGATCTCTTCGACGTCCGGATTCTGCGCCGGGCGCTGCAGCTGCTGGCGCAGGGCGGCCAGTTCGCTGCGCATGCGTCGAACCCGATCCGGTTCTGCAAGCAAGCCCCACAGGGCCGCTGCGAGCCGCCGGGGTCGTGCCTGGTACTGGATGAACTCGGGGGCGATCTCGCGCCCGGCGAGTACGTTGACCATGCCGATGTGGCGCACCCCGCGGACCAGCAGCCGTCCGAGCAGGTAGGTGAGGGGGGCCACCTTGTAATAGACCACCAGTGGTGTGCCCAAAAGGCCCACCACCAGCGTAGCCGTCCCGGAGGCCGTGAGTGCGGCGTCGGCGGCGGCCACGGCATTGACGGTGTCGTCCACGGCCAGGGCCAGGGGCAGCGCGTGCCGATCAAGCCAGGGGGTGAGCAGCCGGGCGTCCAGTCCCGGGGCCACGGGCAGGATGAACTGCAGGGATGGGTCCCGCTCCAAGAGCCGTTCGGCCGTCTGCAGGGCCGGCTCCAGGAGCCGCCGGATCTCGCTGCGCCGGCTCCCGGGTAGCAGGGCCACGGTGCGGCGACCCGGGTCCAGCCCCCACCGCTCCAGGGTGGCCTGTCGCGGGGCGGTGGGCTGCACCGTCTCGGCCAGGGGGTGGCCGGTGAAGGTCACCGGCAGGCCCGCCTGCCGATAGATGTCCACCTCGAAGGGAAAGAGCACCGCCATGTGGTCCACGAGCCGGGCGATACTGTGCACTCGCCCCTTGCGCCAGGCCCACACCTGGGGGCTCACGTAGTAGAGGACCGGAATGCCCAGGGCCTTGGCAGCGCGTGCCAGGCGCAGGTTGAAGTCCGGATAGTCCACGAGCACCAGGAGGCCCGGACGATCCGTGCGAAGCGCCTGCTGCAGCCTGCGCAGGGCGGTGCGCAGCCGGGGATAGTGGCGCAACACCTCCACTACGCCGACCACCGCAAGCTCGGTGGAATCCACCAGGAGCCGCACACCGGCTGCGCGCATGGCGCTGCCGCCCATGCCGATGAGCTCCAGACCGGGCGCACGCCTGTGCAGCCGGCGGGCCAGCCGTGCGGCGTGCTGGTCGCCGGAGGCCTCGCCGGCCACGATCATCACCGGGCCTACCGTGTTCACAGCGCCTGCGCGACGACCTCGCAGATCCGATCCACCGTCTCCGGTGCGAGTTCGGGGTAGATGGGCAGGGACAGACAGCGCTCCGCCACCGCCTCGGCGTTGGGGAGGTGCACGTCCCGACAGAAGGACTCGAACACAGGCTGGCGATGCAGGGGCACGGGGTAGTAGACCGCCGAGGCCACGCCAGCCTCGCGCAAGGCCTCGCGCAGTGCGTCACGCCGCTCGGTGAGGATGGTGTACTGGTGGAAGACGTGGTGACCCGTACGCCGCGCCGGCCGGGTCACGGGCAGATGGGCGAGGGCCGCGTCGTAGCGGTCGGCCACGGCGCGCCGCCGCGCGTTGAACCGCTCGATGTGGCGCAGCTTGACACGCAGCACGGCAGCCTGCATCGCGTCCAGGCGGCTGTTGAAGCCGACCTCGGTGTGTGTGTAGGGTGCCGCAGTGCCGTGGTTGCGCAGGCTGCGCAGCCGCTCTGCCAAGGCCGCGTCGTCGGTGGCCACCAATCCGCCGTCGCCGTAGGCACCCAGGTTCTTGCTGGGGAAGAAGCTGAACGCACCCGTCGTCCCGAAACTGCCCACCCGTCGTCCGTGGACATGGGCGCCGAAGGCCTGGGCGCAGTCTTCGATCACGGCGAGGCCCCGCGCACCGGCCAGCCGCATGAGCGGCTCCATGTCCACGGGCTGTCCGAACAGGTGTACGGGGATCACTGCACGGGTGCGTGGGCTCAGCGCCCGCTGGATCCCTTCTGCAGTGAGGTTGAAGGTGTCGGGATCGATGTCCACGAACACCGGTACGGCCCCCACGTGGCGGATGGCCTCGGCAGTGGCGACGAAGGTGAACGGGGTGGTGATCACCTCGTCGCCGGGACCGATGTCCACGGCACGCAGCGACAGTGTCAGGGCGTCCGTGCCGGAAGCGCAGCTGACCGCGAAACGGGTGCCCAGATAGGCCGCGGCCTCCTGCTCGAAGGCCTCGACCTCGGGCCCCAGGACGAACTGGGTGCTGTCCAGCACGCCGTGGATGGCGGCGTCGATCTCCGCCTTCAGGTGTAGGTACTGGCGGTGCAGGTCCACCATGGGCACGTTCAGGCAACTCACGAGACAGGTTCCTCCAGGAGTTCGGCGATGCGGATGGCGGTGGCCAGCGCGCGCCGGCCCGCCTCACCCCCCACCAGGGGGCGGGTCCGATGCCGCACGCAATCCAGGAAATGGGCGATCTCGTCCAGCAGCGCATCGCCCTGCGGATAGTGCCGGTCGTCACGCTCGATCTCGGGAATGCCCGGCAGCTGTTCGCCGCGGCCTTTTCTGTGGATGCGCAGCACCCGGTCCTGGAAGTCCAGGGAGAGGTAGGCGTCGGGCTGGAAGATGCGCATCTTGCGTTCGCTCTTGAGGCTGATGCGGCTGGCGGTGACGTTGGCCACGCAGCCGTCGGCGAACTCGAGCCGCGCGTTGGCGATGTCGGTGGCGGCGGTGAGCACCGCAACGCCGCTGGCGCGAATGTCCTGCAGCGGACTGCGTACGATCTCCAGAATGATGTCGATGTCGTGGATCATCAGATCCAGGATCACGCTCACGTCGGTGCCGCGGGGTTTGAACGGCGCCAGCCGGTGCGACTCGATGAAGCGCGGGCGGTCGAGGACCTCGTGCAGGCCCAGCACGGCGCGGTTGAAACGCTCCAGGTGGCCCACTTGGAGGATGCGGCCCTCCCGCTCGGCCAGGGCGATCAGTTCGTCGGCCTCGGCCACTGTGGTGGTGATGGGTTTTTCGATGAGCACGTCGGCGCCCGCGGCCAGGAAGTCGCGGGCGATGGCATGGTGCAGGCGGGTGGGCACGGCGATGCTCACCGCCTGCACGCGGCCCAGCAGCCGGCGATGGTCGGTCACGGCCTCCACGCCCAATCCGCTGCCCACGCGCCGAGCGACTGCGGGGTCGGCGTCACACACCGCCACCAGGCGCGCCCCGGGCAGGCGAGCGTATTTCTCGGCGTGGAACCGGCCGAGATAGCCGGTGCCGATGACGGCCGTATCGATCATGGGGGAGGTACCGGGCCGGGCATGAAAGAGCAAGTATAGCGGCTGTGCAGGGCCGGTCGTCCGCTGCAAAAAGTTTCGGCTAAGGTGTGCAGGGACACCCGGTGTATGCTGAGCGACACCCTCACGACACAAGGAACCGCCCATGCGTCATCTGGCCAACTTCCCCCTGCTCCTGCTCGTCCTGCTCGCATATCTCGCCGTTACTCTGGTGAGTCCGGAGGGAAGCGCGGTCCTGCACAAGACCCTGCTGGCGTTCCAGCTGTTCTCCGGTGCCCAGTTCACCCTGGACGGCAACGGTGTGTTCCTGATCCTGGGCCTGGTGCTGCTGTTCTTCGAGGTGGTGAAATCCACGCGCTTGGGGTCCTCCACGGTCGTGGATCATCTCCTGTCGACCTTCGTGTTCGTGGGTTTCCTGGTGGCGTTCATCGTGATCCCCGCAGCGGGTACGCAGGAATTCCTCGCGCTCACCCTCATGTCGCTCATCGACGTGCTGTCCGGTTTCACGGTGACCATCGCCACGGCACGGCGCGACTTCGCCGTCGATCCCAGCCTGCATGGCGGCTGAATCCGGCAGCCATAACCCGGCCCCGGTGGCCGGGGTCGACGAGGCCGGGCGCGGGCCGCTGGCCGGGCCGGTGGTGGCCGCCGCGGTGGTGTTGGACCCGGCACGGCCGGTGCCGGGGCTGCGGGACTCCAAGGTGCTCTCGCCGGCACGTCGCGAGATGCTGGCCCGTCACATCCTGGACCAGGCGCTGGGCTGGTGCGTGGCCTGGGCGGACGTGGAGGAGATCGACCGCATGAACATCCTCCGAGCGAGTCTGG
>JALVEU010000083.1 GCA_027030565.1 Gammaproteobacteria bacterium
AAACGGCGGACGTAACTATAACGGTCCTAAGGTAGCGAAATTCCTTGTCGGGTAAGTTCCGACCTGCACGAATGGCGTAACGATGGCCCCACTGTCTCCACCCGAGACTCAGTGAAATTGAAATCGCTGTGAAGATGCAGTGTACCCGCGGCTAGACGGAAAGACCCCGTGAACCTTTACTACAGCTTTACACTGAACGCTGAGCATGCCTGTGTAGGATAGGTGGGAGGCTGTGAAGCCGGGACGCCAGTTCCGGTGGAGCCGTCCTTGAAATACCACCCTGGTATGTTTGGCGTTCTAACCCAGGCCCGTGATCCGGGTCGGGGACAGTGTATGGCGGGTAGTTTGACTGGGGCGGTCTCCTCCCAAAGAGTAACGGAGGAGCGCGAAGGTACCCTAAGCGCGGTCGGAAATCGCGCGGTTCGTGCAAGGGCATAAGGGTGCCTGACTGCGAGACAGACACGTCGAGCAGAGGCGAAAGCCGGTCCTAGTGATCCGGTGGTTCTGTATGGAAGGGCCATCGCTCAACGGATAAAAGGTACTCCGGGGATAACAGGCTGATACCGCCCAAGAGTCCATATCGACGGCGGTGTTTGGCACCTCGATGTCGGCTCATCACATCCTGGGGCTGAAGCAGGTCCCAAGGGTATGGCTGTTCGCCATTTAAAGTGGTACGCGAGCTGGGTTTAGAACGTCGTGAGACAGTTCGGTCCCTATCTACCGTGGGCGTTGGAGACTTGAGGGGAGCTGCTCCTAGTACGAGAGGACCGGAGTGGACGTACCTCTGGTGTTCCGGTTGTCACGCCAGTGGCACCGCCGGGTAGCTATGTACGGACGGGATAACCGCTGAAGGCATCTAAGCGGGAAGCCCCCCCCAAGATGAGGTCTCCCTGGATCCTTGAGATCCCTGAAGGGCCCTCGAAGACGACGAGGTTGATAGGCTGGATGTGGAAGCGCGGCAACGCGTGAAGCTGACCAGTACTAATTGCCCGTGAGGCTTGACCATATAACACCCAAGCAGTCTGCAGATCTGCAGACGGGGTGCAGCGAAGCGACGGCATGCTTCCGATGCCTTCCGGAATTCGGTGGACCGGCACGCCGGTCTGCGTAGCCAGTTTGCCTGGCGGCCATAGCGAGCGGGAACCACCCGATCCCATTCCGAACTCGGAAGTGAAACTGCTCAGCGCCGATGATAGTGTGGGGTTTCCCCATGCGAAAGTAGGTCACCGCCAGGCTTTAATTCCGTTCAAGCCCCTACATCGATCGGTGTAGGGGCTTTTTTCTGTTCAGGCGCTGGCAACCTTATGATCCACCGGGATGCGGTGAAACAGCTGTTTTCCCAAGACCGTGTTGTGGCCACTGCACCATCGGCCCGGGAGGTGGGGTTCGTAACACCGGGTCAGCGGGTCGCAAGTTCACGCTCGATCTTGGCCCAGGTGTCGCGTAGGGTGACGGTACGGTTGAACACACGCCGGCCACCTGTGAATGCACGGCTGTCGACGCAGAAATAGCCTTGGCGTTCGAACTGAAAATGCTGACCGGGGGCTGCATTGCCCAGGCTGGGTTCGAGCTGGCAGCCATGGAGGACGCGAATGGAGTCCGGGTTGAGGTCAGCCAAGAAGTCGCCCTTGACACCCGGATTGGGCACGCGGAACAGGCGGTCATAGAGCCGCACCTCGGCGCTGAATGCGTGCCGCGCAGAGACCCAGTGTAGGGTCCCTTTGACCTTGCGGCCATCGGGTGCAGTGCCACCGCGGCTCTGCGGGTCGTAGGTGCAGATCAGCTCGACGACATTGCCCTCGGCGTCCTTGATGACCTCCTCGCAGGTGATCAGGTACGCATAGCGCAGGCGCACCTCGCGTCCTGGGGCGAGCCGAAAGAACTTCCTGGGGGGATGCTCCATGAAGTCCGCCCTTTCGATGTAGAGCTCGCGGCAGAATGGGATTTCACGTGAGCCCATCTCCGGCCGGTTCGGATGGTTGGCGGCGGGGAGCCACTCCTCTTGATCTTCGGGGTAGTTGCGGATGGTCACCTTGAGGGGTTCGAGCACCCCCATGACTCGCGGTGCATGGGCGTTCAGGTCGTCCCGGACGCAGTTTTCCAGGACGGTCATGCGAATGACCGCATCCTTCTTGGTGACACCGATACGTTCGGCGAAGTCACGTATGGAAGCGGGTGTGTAGCCTCGCCGGCGCAGTCCCGAGATGGTGGGCATGCGTGGGTCGTCCCAGCCGTCGACATGGCCCTCGGAGACGAGCACCTGAAGGCGGCGCTTGCTCATGACGGTGTACTCGAGCTGCAGGCGTGCGAACTCGATTTGCCGCGGGACGCATTCGGTTCCCACTTCACGGATCACCCAGTCATAGAGCGGCCGATGGTCCTCGAATTCCAACGTGCAGAGGGAGTGCGTGATGCACTCGATGGCATCGGACAGCGGGTGGACATAGTCGTACATGGGGTAGATGCACCAGTGGTCCCCGGTGCGGTGGTGCGGTACGTGCTTGATGCGATAGAGTACCGGGTCACGCATGTTCAAGTTGGGTGAGGCCATGTCGATCTTGGCGCGCAATACATGGGCGCCGTCCGGGAACTCACCGGCACGCATGCGCTGGAACAGATCCAGGTTTTCTTCCACGGAGCGGTTGCGGTACGGACTCTCGATTCCAGGCTCGGTGAGCGTGCCCCGGAACTCACGGATCTTCTCCGGGGGCAGGCTGTCCACGTAGGCTTTGCCTTTGCGGATCAGGCGCAACGCGTACTCGTAGAGCTGGTCGAAGTAGTCGGAGGCGTGGGTGAGTCGGTCCCACTGAAAACCGAGCCAGCGCACGTCCTCTTTGATGGCTTCGACGTACTCGACGTCCTCCTTCTCCGGGTTGCTGTCGTCGAAACGCAGGTTGCAGGTGCCACCGTAGTCCTCGGCGATGCCGAAGTTCAGGCAAATGGACTTGGCATGGCCGATGTGCAAGTAGCCGTTGGGTTCGGGCGGGAAGCGCGTGGCCACACGACCGCCATACTTCCCGGTGCGAAGATCCTCCTCGATGATCTCGCGAATGAAGTTTCTGGGCGTGCGTGGCTCGGTCATGGTGCCATCCACATGGAGCGTGAGATCGGGAGCGCGATTATATACCCGCTGCGTGGGGGCCGGACTTGCGTTCGCAGGGTCGTCGGGTCGGATTTCCCCGCGGCGGCATGCCCGCGTATTCTGTGTCATTTCCGGAGCGGGCGCGTCGGGTGGACACCCAGGACTTCCTTTTCGTATTGCTGGCCATCCTGTTCACGGCGAGGGTGCTTGCCGAGCTTTCCGCACGGTTCGGCGCACCGCCGGTCATTGGTGAGCTGACCGCCGGCATCCTGTTGGGACCGAGCCTCCTGGGTTGGTTGAGCCCGGGCGAGACCCTGCGCGCGCTCGCCGAGATCGGGATCATCCTGTTGTTGTTCCAAGTCGGCCTGGAGACCGATGTGCGGCGCTTGGCCCGGACCGGGCTTCAGTCGGCATTGCTGGCCCTGGTGGGATTCCTCCTGCCCATGGTCCTGGGATTCGTGGCGGTCTATGGGCTGTTCGGCCTGCCCCTGCTGGTGGCCCTGTTCGTGGGCGGTACGCTCACGGCGACCAGCATCGGCATCACGGTGCGCGTGCTGAGCGACCTGGGCCGCCAGCAGACGACGGAAGGCCAGATCGTGCTCGGTGCCGCGGTGATCGACGATGTGCTCGGCGTGGTCTTGCTGGCGCTGCTCTATGAGTTCTCTGTGGGCGGAGGAGTGAGTCTGGCCAATACCGCCAAGGTTCTGCTGTACGTGGGTGCTTTCTTCATACTGGCGCCCGTGGCTGCCAAGCTCATGTCCGGAGTGGTGCACCGGATGGAGTCGCAGACACAGATTCCCGGGCTCATTCCGACGGCCATCGTCTCACTGGTGTTGTTCTTCGCCTGGCTGGCGCATGCCATGGGTGCCCCGGAGCTCTTGGGCGGTTTCGCCGCCGGGCTGGCCCTGTCGCGGCGCTTTTTCCTGCCGTTCGGTCTCGCGCTGCGCACGGATGCCCACTTCGCCGCGCGCATCGAACGCCAGATGCAGCCCATCATTCAGCTCTTTGCCCCCATTTTTTTCGTAGTGGTGGGTCTGTCGCTGAATCTGCGGGCCGTGGACTGGGGCTCGTGGGAGATCTGGCTGCTCTCGGGTGTCTTGCTCGCGGCCGCCGTGGTGGGTAAGGTCATCGGGGCGCTTGCGCTGCGCGGTGTGCCCCTCGCCACACGCTGGGTCGTCGGTACGGCCATGGTTCCCCGCGGAGAGGTGGGATTGATCTTCGCCGAGATCGGCATCCAGACTGGCGTGCTCGACGACCTGCTGTATGCCAGTCTCGTCATTGTCATCGCGCTCACCACGCTGATCCCGCCTTTCGTGATGAAGGCTATGATTCGCCGCCAGGACCTGGCCGATGGGATCACCTCCCGGCGGGGAA
>JALVEU010000084.1 GCA_027030565.1 Gammaproteobacteria bacterium
GGCGACGTTCGGCGAGACGCGCATCGGCCGCGGTGTCAAGATCGACAACCTGGTCCAGGTGGCCCACAACGACGCCATCGGCGAGCACAGCATCCTGGTGGCCCAGGTGGGACTGGCGGGCAGCATCACCCTGCAGCGACGGGTGACCCTGGGCGGACAGGTGGGCGTGGCCGATCACGTGACCATCGGCGAGGGGGCGGTGGTGGCCGCCAAGGCCGGCGTGGCCAACGACATCCCGCCAGGGGAGACCCACTTCGGCACACCCAGCCACCCCATCCAGCATGCCAAGCGCATGTTCGCGGCCCTGTCCCTGCTGCCCAGGTGGCTGCAGAAGGTGCGCGAGATGGATCGGCGTCTGCGCAGACTGGAGGCCACACTGGAGGCCGATCCCGATCGGACGGGGTCCGCCTGAGCCGCCCTGGACCCACCGTTGTTCGGCCAGATGCGGCGTTTCGTCCGCCCGGAACCCGTGCCGGCACGCGAGACGTGCGCCGGGATCCCAGTCCAGGTCCGGCAGGGATGCACCGGAATCCGCCCGCCATGGGGCACCCCCACGGGCGATCGCGACCCCGGGAGATCGCCGATGGACGGCCCGTCTCGGGCATAGATTCGCTCTGCCCCTTGGTGCATAATTCCGCGCTACTCGCGGGTGCGAGATCGGCGCATGGCGCACAACAACAACTCCAATCGCACCACGGCCCGGGATGGAGACCCCTCGGGCGCACCGGTTCGAGGCGCCTGCACAGGCTGCCACAAGGGAAGCGCCGATCCGGCGGGCACTGGTACTCCACGGCCCTCGGATCCGCATTTCCAGCGGCATTTCCTGAACGAACCCAGTCAGTTACAGGAGACGACCCTTGAGCAAGATCATCGTCGTGACCTCCGGCAAGGGCGGCGTGGGCAAGACCACCACCAGCGCGGCCGTTGCCACCGGCTTGGCGCACCGGGGCCACAAGACCGCCGTCATCGATTTCGACATCGGTCTGCGCAATCTCGACCTGGTGATGGGTTGCGAACGGCGGGTGGTGTACGACTTCGTCAACGTGATCCGGGATGAGGCCCGCCTCAATCAGGCCCTCATCAAGGACAAACGGGTGGACAACCTCTACATCCTCCCGGCCTCACAGACCCGGGACAAGGACGCCCTGACCAAGGAGGGGGTGCAGGCCGTACTCGATGAGCTCGACCAGCAGGGATTCGAATTCGTGGTCTGCGACTCCCCGGCGGGCATCGAACACGGCGCCCACATGGCCCTGTATTTCGCCGACGAGGCCTTCGTCGTCACCAATCCCGAGGTCTCGTCGGTGCGGGACTCCGACCGCATCCTCGGCATCCTGCAGAGCCGCTCCAAACGCGCCGAGGAGGGGCTCGAACCGGTGCGTGAGCACCTCATCGTCACCCGCTACGAGCCCACCCGCGTGGACCGCGGCGACATGTTGAGTGTGGAGGACATCCTCGACATCCTGGCCATCCCGTTGCTCGGCGTCGTGCCGGAATGCAAATCGGTGCTCCAGGCCTCCAACGCCGGTGTTCCGGTGGTGCTCGACGAAGTGGGTCGCGCCGGGCAGGCCTACAAGGACATCGTGGGCCGCTATCTGGGGGAGAACATCCCGCAGCGATTCCTGCAGCCCGAGAAAAAACCCCTCTTCAAGCGACTGTTCGGGTAAGGCCCTATGCGCTGGCTCAACTATTTCCGATCGTCCCAGAGAAACACCGCCCGCACCGCCAAGGAGCGGCTGCAGGTCATCATCGCCCATGAGCGCCAGGGGGCCGCGGGTGCCCCTGACTACCTGCCGCGGCTGCAGCGCGAGATCCTGGAGGTGGTACGCCGTTACGCCGAGGTCTCCGAGCGCGACGTCAAGGTCGAGGTCGAGCGTGAGGACGGCTACGAAGTCCTGGCCCTCAGTGTCGCCCTGCCCGAGGAGACCACGCATGCCCTGCGCTGAGCGCGGTACTCCACTTCTCCAGTGGTCGTGTCGCCTGCTCGCCGGAGCATTGCTCTGGTCGGGTGCCGTGTGCGCCTCGGGCCCGGATAAACACGGTCCGGCGCTGGTCTGGAAGACCGAAGCCCCCTTCGAAGACGTCAAGGAGGATCTGGTCTCGGCCATCGAGGGTCGTGGTCTGGTGATCAGCTACGTCTCCCACGCCTCCGCCATGCTCGACCGCACGGCGGAGGCGGTCGAAGGGGCGCGCAAGGTGTACGGGGACGCCGAGATCCTGCTGTTCTGCAAGGCCGACCTGTCACACCGGCTGGTTCAGGCCAACCCCCACAACATCGTGCTCTGTCCGTACTCCATCGCCATCTATACCCTGGCGGGCAAACCCGAAGAGGTGTATCTGGCCATCCGCGAGCCGTATACGGCAGAGCCCGTCTATGCGCCGGTGGTGGAGCTGCTCAAGGGCATCATCGCCGAGACCATCGGCGAATAGGCCGCCCGTGGTGGGGCAGCGCACCCATCGTCGTGCGTGGGCGGCCGCTACCGGTCGGGGGAGCCTCGCCGCCCCGCCTCCGGCGCATGGGTCATGCGCGCGAACCAGCGCCAGAGGAGGACCTTCACGCCGATGACGGCGCCGAGCGAAACTGCACCCACCAGATAGATGTTGTCGATGATCCACGCTGCCACGATTCGACCCTCAGGACCCGCTCCGACCCACAGTGTACTTCCGTGGGGCGCGGAATCCATGCCCCACGTCAATGCCCATCCTCCTGCCGTTGGAACGCCGCGCCGCCGGCGGGTTCCGGCGGCTGCGCCCTCCGATCGCAAGATCCCGGCCGTGCGTGAGCCCGCAGGCGGCGGATACGGACGCCGGCAGACCAGCCCATGGGGAGGTGCGCGATGGCCATGATCGATCTTCAGGGACGGGTCGCCGTGGTCACGGGCGCCACCGGCAACCTCGGACAGGCCGTGGCCCGCGCATTCCTCGATCACGGTGCCCGGGTGGCCCTGGTGGGCCGCAGCGCCGAGCGGCTCGCGGCCTGCTACGGCGGAGCTTCCGAGCACCAGATCCTGGTGACCGCCGATCTCACTCGCGAAGACGAGGCCACGGCCATGGCGCAGAGGACCGTGGCGGACTTCGGTCGCATCGACATCCTGGCCAACATCGCCGGCGGCTTCACCATGGGACCCCGGCTGCACGAGACCGACGCACAGGACTGGGAGCGCATGTTGGACGTCAACGCGCGCACCATGTTCCTGGCCTCACGGGCCTGCCTGCCGCACATGCTCGCGCAGAGGCGCGGCCGCATCGTCAGTGTCTCGGCCCGGGCCGCCCGCGAGGGCAAACCTCGGATGGGCCCGTACTGCGCCGCCAAGTCGGCCGTCATCCGACTCACGGAGACCATGGCTGCGGAGTACCGCGATGACGGGATCACCGCCAATTGCATCCTCCCGGGCACCATCGACACCCCGGAGAACCGGCGTGCCATGCCGGATGCGGACTTCAACCGCTGGGTACCGCCCGGGGATCTGGCAAGCGTGATCCTGTTCCTGGCCTCGGACGCCGCACGCTCCGTCACCGGCGCCGCGATCCCCGTCTACGGCCGCAGCTGAGCGTCAGCAGCGACGCGCAGCGGACGGACGCCGGCCCCCAAAGCAGGGGTGCCGTTCATACTGGGGAACCAGACGTCCCGGCACTCAGGGCACCACCACCACGTCGCCGCTCTGCAACGTGATGTTCTGTTCCAGGTGGTGACCCCGCTTGACGGCCGTGTAGTCGAAGGGGAAGACCACCGGCTTGCCGTTCACGCGCCGGATCACCTTGATGTCGTTCTCGTCCGCGAAGGTGGTGACGCCACCGGCCAGGGTGAGCGCCTGGATCACGTCCACGTACCGGCCCAGTTGATACTGACCTGGGTTCTTCACCTTGCCCAACACGAAGATAGTGTAACCGGAGACCTTGTCCACGGTGACCGTCACCACCGCCTCGGGGATGTACTTCTGGATGCGCTCGGTGAGCGCCTGCTCGACCTCCTTGACCGTCTTGCCGGCCACCTGCAGGTCGCCGGCCAGCGGGAACGAGATGCCCCCATCCGGCCGCACCAGCACCTTGCGCTGCAGGTCCGGCTCCTTCCAGACGGAGATGAACAGCTCGTCCTCCGGCCCGATGCGATAATCCGGCATCAGGTCGGCCGCCATCTGTTCGGCAGCGGCCTGTTGCTGGGGTGTGGCGGCCGATTCGCTCTTGGTCCCCAGGCCCATGACCTGGCAGGCCGACAGGGCGGCCACCACCACGGCGAGCAGCAGGGTGCGGCCAGGCAGGCCGAGGCCGAAACGCATGCGGTGCTTCATGGTGAACTCTCCTGAGCGTGACACTTACACAAGGTCCTGGTTCTGCAAGGGCTGCAACGGCACGCCGGCCCTTGGTCAGCACTCCTTTTCGCCGAGTATACAGGCACTTTGGGGGATTTCCGGGCGCCGC
>JALVEU010000085.1 GCA_027030565.1 Gammaproteobacteria bacterium
CCCCACGGGGATGGTGACCCGGGTCATGATGATCTCGCGATGCTGTTTCTCATCGAGCACCAGGGTCAGGCCGGCGGCCAGTGCGAGCAGGGTCTTGCCGCTGCCCGCCACCCCCACCAGGGTGACGAAGTCGATCTCGGGATCGAGAAGCAGGTTGAGCGCGAAGTTCTGTTCGCGGTTCAGGGCGGTGACACCCCACACGGCGTGTCGGGGCTGTGTGTAGTCTTGTGCGTACTCGATGACGGCCTCGTGTTCACCGCGGATTTCCCGGACGATGGCCTGAAAACCCGTGTCGCCCTCCAGCGCCAGGCATTGGTTGGGGTGCCATTGGGTCACCAGCGGGCCGCGGATGCGGTAGAAGGTGCGACCCTCCTCCTTCCAGGACTCCATTTCCTTGCCATGGGTCTCCCAGAAGTCCTCCGGCAGTTCGAACAGGCCGCTGTAGAGGAGCTCGGCGTCCTCGAGCACCTTGTCGCTGTAGTAGTCTTCGGCATGGATGCCCAAGATCGCTGCCTTGATGCGCAGATTGATGTCCTTGGAGACCAGCGTGATATGCGTCTCGGGCTGTTCTTCCTGCAGGGCCAGTGCCGTGGCCAGGATGGTATTGTCGGGCGTGGTTCCGGGCAGGGTCTCGGGCAAGCGCGCGCTCAGTGAGCGCGCCTGGAAGAACAGCCTGCCGGTCGGCGCCGGCTTGACCCCCGCGGCGCTGTCCAGGGAGAGCCCTCGGGCGATCTCCTCATGGCGTTTGTCGTGAATCAACATATCGATGAAGCGAGAGGCCTGCCGGACGTTGCGTGCCACCTCGGAGGTGCCTTTCTTCGCATGATCGAGCTCCTCAAGGACCACCATTGGGATGAACACGTCGTGTTCCTTGAACCGGAACAGGGCGGTGGGATCGTGCATGAGCACGTTGGTGTCCAGGATGAACAGGCGATGTTCCGCGGTGCTATGCTCGATCATGGTCAAGAATCGTGGATTCGGGTATGTGGTTGATCGATCGGCTCGCCGAAGAGCGAATCCGGAAAGCCCAGGAAGAGGGCGCGTTCGACGACCTGGACGGCGCCGGCCGTCCGCTGCCGCTCGAGGATGCGCCTCTGGTCCCCGAGGAACTGCGCGTGGCCTATCGGATCTTGCGCAACTCCGGCCACCTGCCTCCCGAGGCGGAGCTGCGCCGTGAGATCCGGCACGTGGAGGAGCTGATTGCGTGCGCCACTTCGGTGGAGGAGCGCGGGGCGGCGGTGCGTCGGCTGGAGCTTCTGCGCTGGCAGCTCGCGCGAGGTCCGCGGCCCCGCGGGCTGCACATCGAAGAGGCTTATCGGGAACGCCTGCAAGCGCGCTTGGACCGTCGTGGCTGAAGGCAACGCCACTGGTTTCAGGGCGCCTTGACCGGCTCCAGGACGCCGTCGAAGTTCTCTGCGTCGCACAGATCCAGGAACTCCTCGCGCAACTGTGCGATGTGCACGTGCTCGGGGACCTCGATGTTCATTCGCACGGAGATCATGGGTGCTGCGGTGTGCGCGGCCCGATAGGTGTGCGTGGCCATGTCCTGGATGTTGATGCCCCGGGCCGCCAGGAACCCGGAGATCTGGTGCACGATCCCGGGCCGGTCGAGTGACACCACGTCCAAGGTGTAGGGCAGGAACGTCCGCCGGGGTTGCTCGCCCTCGGTGTGGCGCGTGGTGATGGTGAGCCGCAACGGTCCTTGGAGGTTGGCCAGCGCCGTCTCGAGCCGCGCGAGCTGGTTCCAGGGCCCGGAAACGAGCTGAATGAGCGCGAACGTACCCCCTAGTACGGCCATGCGTGCGTCATCGATGTTGCACTGATGCTCGAGGACCGTGCGCGAGATCCGCTCGATGGTGCCGGGCTGATCTTCGCCGATGGCGGAAACGACCAGATGGTTGGGCATGAATGCAGTTGTCTGCTGGGTTGGTGTCCGGGGCGACGGTGCCCGCGCCCGCGATGCTTCGCACCAGGCCGGACCAAATGTCCATGGGTCCGTCTTCGGGCCCGGTGGCATGGGTGCGCTACGGTCCCGGCTGCGCCCGGTCCGTCCCTAAGCTTACCAAAGCCGCCGCCTGCAGTGCGCCACCGGCACGGCGGCGGTGTTCAGTAGGGCGCACCGTCGGCCTTGGCCCGGTCAACGCGTGCGGTGATCTGGGGCGCTTGCCGTTCCAGGGGTGGGGGTCGCCACCCCAGCGTGTGAGTGGTCACGAGATCCGCGAGCGCCTCGATGTGTTTGGGGCGGTCGTTGAGGCAGGGGATGTATTCGTAGGACTCGCCACCCGCATCCATGAATACCTCGCGGTTCTCCAGGGCGATCTCGTCCAGGGTCTCCAGACAGTCGGCGGCGAAACCCGGGCACAGCACCTGTACCCGGCGCACGCCCTGGGCGGGCAGGGTGCGCAGGGTCTGGTCCGTATAGGGTTCGAGCCATGGCTCGCGGCCCATACGCGACTGGAACGTGAGCATCCACTGGTCGTCCGTCAGACCCAGGCGAGCGGCGAGGAGGCGTGCCGTGGTGTGGCATTGGCAGTAGTAAGGATCCCCTCTCAGGAAATAGCGTCGGGGAATGCCGTGAAAAGAGAGAATCAGCCGCTGCGCCCGCCCGTGGCGTGCCCAGTGCTCTCGTACCGATTCGGCCAATGCCGCCAGATAGCCTTCATCGTCATGGTACTGGTTGACGAAGCGCAGCTCCGGGAGCCAGCGCTCCCGGCGCAGGCTGGCGGCCACCGCATCGAACACAGAGGCCGTGGTGGTCGCCGAGTATTGGGGATAGAGGGGTAGCACCAGCACCCGGCGTGCCTGCCGCGCGCGCAGTTCCTGAAGGCCGGCGGAAATGGAAGGACGGCCGTAGCGCATGGCCAGGGCCACGTGCACCGGACACGCGAGGGACTGTGCCAGGCGTTCCTGGAGGGCCGTCTGCTGCTTGCGCGAGATGCTCAGCAGTGGTGAACCTTCGGCATTCCAGATGCGGGCATAGGCCCGTGCCGAACGCACCGGGCGGACGTTGAGGATGACCAGATGGAGCAGCGGCCACCAAAGGAGGCGAGGGAGCTCCACCACACGCGGGTCCCACAGGAATTCGCGCAGGTAGCGGCGCACGTCACGGGGCGAGGGCGAGTCCGGGGTGCCCAGATTGACCAGGAGGATCCCCAGGGTCTGCGGGCTGTCGTGGCGGTAGGGGATTTGGGTGTTTGCGTTCACTTCTCGTGCACTGCGCCAGGCCCGTCGAGCATAGCCGTTGTCGCTTGTCTTGCCTAGCGGCGCTCAGTACCATGCCCGGGCCGAGCGGCGGAATGCCTTGTTTTGCGGGAGCGTGAACGATGTTTCATGGGAGCATGGTGGCGATCGTGACGCCCATGGCCGAGGACGGCTCGGTGCAGCGTGATGCGCTGGCCGATCTGATCGAGTGGCATGTGGAGAACGGCACCGATGCCATCGTGCCCGTGGGCACCACAGGAGAGTCGGCCACCCTGAGCCATGCGGAGCACTGCGAGCTGATCCGGTTCGTGGTCGACCGGGTGGCGGGCCGGCTGCCGGTGATCGCCGGGACAGGTGCCAATGCCACCACCGAGGCCATCGAGCTCACCCGCTGTGCCATGGAGGCCGGTGCCGATGCGGCCCTCCTGGTCACCCCTTACTACAACAAACCGACCCAGGAGGGGCTCTATCTGCACTACCGTGCGGTGGCAGAGGCGGTGCCCATGCCACAGATCCTTTACAACGTCCCGGGGCGTACGGCCTGTGACATGCTCCCCGAGACCGTCGCGCGTCTTTCGCACGTGGCCAATATCGTGGGCATCAAGGAGGCCTCGGGCAGCCTGGAACGCGTCCGTGACATCCTGGACCGCTGTGACGGACGTCTGGACGTCTACAGTGGCGACGACGCACTGGCTCGGGAGGTCATCCTGGCGGGAGGCAAGGGGGTGATCTCGGTCACTGCAAACGTGGCGCCTCGGCAGATGCATGAGATGTGTGCCGCCGCGCTGGCCGGTGACGCTGGGCCTGCAGCCGAGATCGACCAGCGCCTGGCGCCGCTGCACCGGGACTTGTTTCTCGAGTCCAACCCCATTCCCGTCAAGTGGGCGCTGTTCGAGATGGGGCGTATCGGGCGCGGTATCCGCTTGCCCCTGACGCCGTTGTCCGAGTGCCATCGTCCGAAGCTGCGCGAATCCTTGCATGCAGTGGGGGTGCTGTGAGTCTGCGCCCCGGATGTTACCGGTGGACGGCGGCCCTGCTGGCTGCGGGATTTCTGCTGGGTGCTCAGGGCTGTTCCCGGTTCAAATTCTGGTCTTCCGGCAGCGAGTACGACAAGGCCCGCAGCGTCCAAGAGCTTGAGGTTCCTCCGGATCTCTCGCGCCCACAGTGGAGCGATCGCCATCGAATTCCCGGTGAGCAGACCGAAGCTCGGGGC
>JALVEU010000086.1 GCA_027030565.1 Gammaproteobacteria bacterium
AACGGGAATGCTTGATCCCGTCGGGGTCGTTCTGGGGACAGGGGGTATGCGGGAGGTTTGCCGCATGCGCTGCGCTTATGCGGCCTACGGGCGGAGGGTGGCCGGCCCGCGAGCAACGGAGTGGATGAGCGCGACGCGAAGCTTGCCGCATGCGCTTCGCGTATGCGGCCTACATTATTGCAAACTCAAAGTGTTATCTGGCGATGTTGAGCCTGGGTCGACCCGGTGCTCAGCTGCGCAGGGCCTGCTCGATGCGGTCGAGGGCCTTTTCCAGGTTTTCCATGCTGGTGGCGAAGGAGATGCGCACGTGGCCGGGGGCGCCGAAGGCCGAACCTGGGACCAGGGCGACGCCGGCCTTCTCCAGGAGCATCTGTGCGAGCTGCACGTCGTCCTCGACGCCGTCCAGGGGCTCGATGGCATCGGAGACATTGGGGAAGCTGTAGAAGGTGCCGTCGGAGGGCAGGCAGCGGACGCCGGGCATGGCGTTGAGGCGCTCGACCACGTAGGCGTGGCGCGCCTCGAAGGCCTGGACCATCTCACGCATGCAACCCTGATCGCCTTCCAGGGCCGCGCGGGCGGCGGCCTGGCTGATGGAGGTGGGGTTGGAGGTGCTCTGCGACTGCACCTTCTTCATGGCGGCGATGAGCGGCTTGGGGCCGCCCGCGTAGCCGATGCGCCAGCCGGTCATGGAATAGGCCTTGGAGACCCCGTTGAGCACGATGGTGCGCTCGTAGAGCTCAGGGCATGCGTTCAGAATGTTCGAGAACTGCTTCTCCCCGAAGAGGATATGCTCGTACATGTCGTCCGTGGCGACGAGTACATGGGGGAACCGGCGCAGCACCTCGCCGAGCTGAGCCAGCTCCTCCCGGGTGTAGGCGACCCCGGTGGGATTGGACGGGCTGTTGAGCACGAATAGCTTGCTGCGGTCGGTGAGGGCCCGTTCGAGCTGCTCCGGCCGCAGCTTGAAGTGCTGGTCCTGGCCGGCCGAGACGATCACGGGCTTGCCCTCGGCCAGGAGCACCATGTCCGGGTAGGAGACCCAGTACGGGGCCGGGATGACGACCTCGTCGCCCGGGTTGAGCAGGGCCTGGCACAGGTTGTAGAAGCTCTGCTTCCCGCCGCAGGAGACCAGGATCTGGTCGGGCGCGTATTCGAGGCCGTTGTCGCGCCGGAATTTGTCCATCACCGCCTGCTTGAGCTGGGGCGTGCCGTCCACCGGCGTGTACTTGGTCATGCCTGCGTGGATGGCCTCGATGGCCGCCTGCTTGATGTGCTCGGGGGTGTCGAAATCGGGCTCCCCGGCGCCCAGGCCGATGACGTCGCGCCCCTCGGCGCGCAGCTGCGCGGCCAGGGCCGTGACGGCCAGAGTGGGGGATGGTTTGATGCGTTGAACCCGGGCGGAGAGCGGGATGTCCAAGGCCGTGTCCCCTGATTGCTGAGCGGTGGCGGTTGGCGTTCGCCTTATCATAACGGACCCCCACGGCTTCCACGAATCCCATGCGTTTCCGACTCGAGACCGACTACACGCCCACCGGCGACCAGCCGGAGGCCATCCGCCAGCTCGTCGAGGGCCTCCAGACGGGCTACGCCTTCCAGACCCTGCTGGGGGTGACCGGCAGCGGCAAGACCTTCACCATCGCCAACGTCATTCAGGCCGTGCAGCGCCCGACGCTGGTGCTCGCGCCCAACAAGACCCTGGCCGCCCAGCTCTACGGGGAGTTCCGCGAGTTCTTCCCGCACAATGCGGTGGAGTATTTCGTTTCTTATTACGACTACTACCAGCCCGAGGCCTACGTCCCCGCCAGCGACACGTACATCGAGAAGGACGCCTCCATCAACGAGCACATCGAGCAGATGCGCCTGTCGGCCACCAAGGCGCTGCTCGAGCGCCGCGACACCATCATCGTGGCCACGGTCTCGGCCATCTACGGCCTGGGCGACCCGCGCGCCTATCTGCAGATGGTGCTGCACCTGCGCCGCGGCGATCTCATCGACCAGCGCCAGCTCCTGCGCCGGCTCGCCGAGCTGCAGTACACGCGCAACGACCTGGAGTTCCGGCGCGGCACCTTCCGGGTGCGCGGCGAGATCATCGACGTGTTCCCCGCCGAGAGCGAGTGCGAGGCCCTGCGCATCGAGCTCTTCGACGACGAGATCGAGGACCTGCGCCTGTTCGACCCACTCACCGGCGAGCTCGTCCGCCGTGTGCCGCGGTACACGGTCTACCCCAAGACCCACTACGTGACCCCTCGCGACACCTTGCTGCGGGCCATGGATCAGATCCGCGAGGAGCTGCGCGAGCGCTTGAAGGAGCTGCGCGAGGCGGGGCGCTTGGTGGAGGCGCAGCGGCTGGAGCAACGCACCCTGTTCGACCTGGAGATGATCCAAGAGCTGGGCTATTGCTCGGGGATCGAGAACTACTCGCGTTATCTCTCGGGCCGGGCACCGGGCGAGCCGCCGCCCACCTTCATGGACTACCTGCCCGACGACGCGCTGCTCGTCATCGACGAGTCGCACGTGACCGTTCCGCAGCTCGGTGGCATGTACCGCGGCGACCGCTCGCGCAAGGAGACCCTGGTGGAATACGGCTTTCGCCTGCCCTCGGCCCTGGACAACCGCCCGTTGCGCTTCGACGAGTTCGAGCGCCTCATGCCGCAGACGGTGTTCGTCTCGGCCACGCCGGGCCCGTACGAGGAGCAGCACAGCGCGCAGATCGTGGAGCAGGTGGTGCGCCCCACGGGGCTGGTGGACCCGGAGGTGGAGGTGCGCCCCGTGGCCACCCAGGTGGACGATCTCCTCTCGGAGATCAACGAGCGGGTCGCCGTGGGCGAGCGCGTGCTGGTGACCACGCTGACCAAGCGCATGGCCGAGGACCTGACCGACTATCTGACCGAGCACGGCGTGCGGGTGCGTTACTTGCACTCGGACATCGACACCGTGGAACGGGTGGAGATCATCCGCGACCTGCGCATGGGCGCCTTCGACGTGCTGGTGGGGATCAACTTGTTGCGGGAAGGTCTGGATATCCCGGAGGTTTCCCTGGTCGCGATCTTGGACGCGGACAAGGAGGGCTTCCTGCGCTCGACGCGCTCGCTCATTCAGACCATCGGCCGCGCCGCGCGCAACGTGCACGGCAAGGCCATCCTCTATGCGGACACCATCACCGACTCCATGCGCCGGGCCATCGAGGAGACCGAGCGGCGCCGCGCCAAGCAGATCGCCTACAACGAAGCCCACGGCATCACCCCCAGGACCGTGGAGAAGGCCGTGCGCGACATCATGGAAGGCGCGGTGCCGGGCGCGGCCCGGGGCCGGCGCGGCGAGCGCCGGGTGGCCGAGCCGCCGGCGCAATACGGCGCGTTGTCGCCCGAGGAGGCGCTCAAGCGGATCGCGGAGCTGGAGAAGCAGATGTACGAACACGCCGGGAACCTGGAGTTCGAGGAGGCGGCGCGCATCCGGGATGAGATCCAGGCGATTCGGGAGGGGGCGCTGCAGCAGGCGGTGTGAGGGGAACGCCGCTCGCCCGATGCGCTGCGCTGGTCGGGCCTACGAAAAGGTGGATCACAGGTAGGCCGGAGAAGCGAAGCGCCTCCGGCATCGCACTGGGAGGGCCTGTATGTGAAAGTCTCACCTGCCGGAAGGCCCCGTGTGGCCAGGACGGCCTATAATCCAGCCATGCGCCTCTGCTTAGGTTTCCTGCTCGGCTTGACGGTCATCGCGGTTCAGGCCGCGGGGGTCAAGCGCGAGGTGGATCCCCGCACGGGGATCGAGCGCGTGGAGATGACCCATCCCGGGTTCTATCTCCGTCTCGTGCCACTCACACGCGACTATGTGGTGGCCGCCTTCCTGGGCCGGGGTCTTCCCAAGGCGGTGGCCGAGGCGACGCGCGGCTACTGCACCTTCGGCGCGACACTGCGCAACACGGGGGACGAGCCCGTGCGGGTGCGGCTCACCGACTGGCGCTTCGTGACCCCGGACGGCCGGGTGCACCGCCCCAAGACCAAGAGCCAGTGGATCCGGGAGTGGGCAGAGCAGGGGGTGCCGTTCAAGTGGCTCCTGGTGCACGAGGACCACAGCTTCCAGCCCGGGGACTGGATGCAGGGGTTCATCACCGTGCCCCTGCCGCCAGGCGCCCGGTTCGATCTGCACTATCGCTGGATCCAGGGAGGCCAAGCCCATGAAGGCGTCATCGAGGACATGCGCTGTGCGCCGGAACGCATCGAGGCGGAGTAAACCACTTGCGGTCGGCGTATTGGCCTGCGCCCTGTGGCTGGCGGCCGGCGGTGCGCTGGCCGCCCTGGGCCACGAGCTGAACCCGGTGGCCGCGCCCTATCCGGCGCCCGACTTCACCCTGGAGGACATGGACGGCGAGCCGCACACCCTGTCCGCGCTGCGCG
>JALVEU010000087.1 GCA_027030565.1 Gammaproteobacteria bacterium
AGGCGGCGATTCTCCTCACGCAGCCGACGCAGCTCCTCCTGCTCCGCAGTCAGCTTGCCGTTGCCCCGGAAGGCGATGGACTCGTCCTTCTGGAACTCCTTGACCCAACGACCTAGCATCCCAGCATCGATGCCCAGGTTCCTCGCCGCCGCCACCCGCGAGTAACCCTGCTCGGTGACCAAGCGCACCGCATCCCCAGCATGAATTCTTTCGTGTACTTCCTTCGTGTCCTCATATCACACCTCAATCCAGGGATTTCTCCCTTATCTGGGGTGTCCGTTGCCATTAGACCACTTCACCGAATTTCGCAGGCCGTGGCTGTTGAGGATACGCTGACGGAGCTGTTGCGGCGCGGTGGGCGGCAGCTGATCCAGCACGCCATCAAGGGGGAGCTGGCCGAGCTGCTGGGGGGTATGCAGGGCAAGTAGACGACCAAGGCCGGAGGACGGTGGCGCGCAACAGGTATCTGCTAGAGCGGGAGATCTTGACCGGCGTGGGCCCGGTGGCGGTGCAGATGCCGAAGGTGCCCCCTGTGTCAGGATAGTTGTCCGCTGGATCGAACGAGAGACTAAGGTCCCGCAGGAGGCGGAAAGAAGCGGAGGACATGGCTCGATATAGTGCAGAGTTCAAAGAGCGGGTGGTGCGCAAGCTGATGGCACCGGACGCCAAGTCGGTGGCCGAGGTGCACCGGGAGACGGGGGTCTCGGAACCCACCCTGTATACCTGGCGCAACCAGGCCCGGGAGGCGGGACAGGCCGTGGCGGCCGATCCCTCGAACCCGGAGCAGTGGAGCGCTGAGACCAAGCTGGCGGTGGTCATCGAGACCGCCGGGCTCAACGCCCAGGAGCTGGGCGAGTACTGCCGGCGTAAGGGGCTGTATGCAGAGCAGATCGAGCGCTGGCGCCGCGCGGCGGTCCAAGGTGTGGCGGCTCAGCCGGACCGGGCGCAGCGCCAGGCGCTGGTGTCACCACCGATGCCAAATGTCCGCAGGACACCGGTTTGAGATGTCCTCCCGATCAAGCTTGGGCATCCTTGTGTTGTGTGTAGACGCAAGGAGGGCCCCATGCTCAACCGAGAGGACTGGCTCATGATACGAGAGATGCGAGAGAAAGGGTGCTATCTGCGTGAGATTGCCGAGCGCGTGGGCTGTTCGGAGCGGACGGTGCGCCGGGCGCTGAAGCGGGACGGGCCGCCGCCTCGGCGCCGCGCCGGTGTCCGTGCCAGCAAGCTGGATCCCTACAAGGCACAGGTGGATCGACTGCTTGCGGAAGGGGTCTGGAATGCCATGGTGATTTTCGCCGAGATCAAGGCCCGCGGTTATGCCGGCGGGATCAGCATTCTGCAGGACTACATCCGGCCCAAACGGACGCTGAGGAAGGCCCGGGGCACGGTGCGCTTCGAGACGGCACCGGGACGGCAGCTGTAGAGCGACTGGGGGCAGATCGAGACGATGATCGGCGGCAAGGTGTGCAAGGTGCACTTTTGCGGTCAACACCCTGGGATTCTCCCGGCGCTTCCATGCCTGGGCGGCCGAGTGCGAGGACGCCGAGCACACCTACGAGGGCCTGATCCGGGCCTTCGAGCACTTCGGGGGTGTGCCCGGGGAGGTGTGGGTAGACAACCAGAAGGCCGCGGTGCTCTCGCATGGGCTGGACGGCCAGGTGCGTTTCAACCCGGGCTTTCTGGAGCTGGCCTCGCACTACGGGTTTCGGCCCAAGGCCTGTCGTCCGCACCGGCCGCAGACCAAGGGCAAGGACGAGCGGATGGTGCGGTACGTGAAGGAGAGCTTCTTCCAACGCTACCGGGCCTTCGAGAGCCTGGACCGCCTCAACGGCTACTGGAGGCGTGGCTGGCGGAGGTGGCCGATGCCCGGGTGCATGGCACCCACAAGGCGGTGGTCCGGGAACGCTTCGAGGAGGAGTGCCCCCACCTGTCTCCCTTGCCGCCGGTGCGGTTCGAGACCGGCTACCGGGAGAGCCGGCGGGTGGCGCTGGACGCCTTCATCGACATGCGTGGCAACCGCTACAGCGTGCCGGTGCACCTGTGCGGGGAGACGGTGGTCATCCGGATCACCCTTGACGGCACCCTCAAGGTGTTCGATGCCGAGGGGGTGCTGGTCGCCGAGCACCGGCTGCGTCCCCGGGAGGCCGGCTGGGGTGTGGTGCCGGAGTACCATGCCCGGCTGTGGCAGGACCTCGAGGTCGAGACCGGCAGCCTGGCCTGCTACGAGGAGGTGGCGTCATGGAACTGATGCACCTCATGAGCAAGCTCAAGATGGAGCACCTGCCGGGGAGCCTCGATGCCCTGTGCGAGCAGGTGGCCAGGCGGGACCTGGACTACCGCAGTTTCCTCCAGGAGGCCCTGGCCACCGAATGGGCCGGTCGCCACCAGAAGGGGCTGGAGAGCCGCCTCAGGCGGGCACGCCTCCCCTGGATTAAGACGCTAGAGCAGTTCGACTTCGGCTTCCAGCCCGCCATCGACCGCAAGGTGACCCGCGAGCTGGCCGGGCTGGCCTTCGTCGAGCGGGCCGAGAACGTCATCCTGCTGGGGCCGTCGGGCGTGGGCAAGACCCATCTGGCCATCGCCCTGGGCGTGAAGGCCACCGAGGCCGGTCACCGGGCGCTGTTCCTGACGCTGGAGGCGCTCATGACCCGGCTCAAGCGGGCCACTCAGGAGAACCGGCTGGAGAAGCAGCTGCAGGAGCTCACCTACCCCAAGGTGCTGATCATCGACGAGATCGGCTACCTGCCGCTCAACCGACAGGAGGCCAGTCTCTTCTTCCGGCTGGTGGCGCGGCGTTATGAGCGAGCCTCGATGATCCTCACCTCCAACAAGGGGTTCGTGGACTGGGGCGAGATCTTCGCCGACCAGGTGGTGGCCACGGCCATCCTGGACCGGCTGCTGCACCATGCCACCACCCTCAACATCAAGGGCGAGAGCTTTCGGCTCAAGGAGAAACGCAAGGCCGGGCTCGTCACCGAACCCGCCAACCCACCAGAACCCGAAGGAGATCAATGACCGACTTCACACGGCCTGGTCAGCCAAGGGTGAAATCGTTGAAAACCGGACATCTCAAATCAGTGAAATGCGGACAGAAGGCCTCGGTGTTGGCACTGGCCGAGGCGCGCAAGCGCGAGCGGCGTCTAGCCCAGGAGCTCAAGCGCAAGGACAAGGCCCTGGCCGAGACCGCGGCGCTGCTGGTACTGAGAAAAAAGCCCAGGCCCTCTGGGGGGACGGCGAGGAAGAATGATTCCTGAGACCGACCGTCAGAGGGCCGTTGCACTGATCGATGAGGCCGTCACAAGAGGCGCCCGGCAGGTGGTCGCCTGCGAGGAGCTGGAGATCACCCCGCGCACGCTGCGACGCTGGCGGCAGCAGTTGAAGCAGACGCAGCGCTGCGAGGACCGGCGCCAGGCGGCTGCGGCGCAACGCACGCCGGGCAATGCGCTGAACGAGGCCGAGCGGGCGCAGATCCTCGAGATCTGTAATCGCCCCGAGTACCGCAGCCTGCCACCGTCGCAGATCGTGCCGCGGCTGGCCGATGCGGGGATCTACGTGGCCTCGGAGTCGAGCTTCTATCGGGTGCTGCGCGCCGCCGACCAGCAACACCATCGCGGCCGTGCCGAGGCCCCGCGCGAGGTCCCCAAGCCGCAAGGCCTTCGGGCCACCGGTCCCAACCAGGTGTGGACCTGGGACATCACCTACCTGGCCACGGTGGTACGCGGGCGGTTCCTGCGCCTGTATCTCATCGTGGACGTCTACAGCCGTAAGGTCATCGCCTGGGAGATCCATGAAAACGAGACCGCGGCCCATGCCGCAGCCCTGATGCAGAAGGCCTGTCTGCGCGAAGGCGTACAGCACGCCGATGGCCTGGTGCTGCACTCGGACAACGGCGCACCCATGAAAGGGTCAACGCTGCTGGCCACCCTGCAGCACCTGGGCGTGGTGCCCTCCTTCAGCCGGCCCTCGGTGAGCGACGACAACCCGTACTCGGAGAGCCTGTTCCGGACGCTGAAGTACACCCCGGCCTGGCCCAGCCGCCCTTCGCGGACATCGCGGCGGCACGCCAATGGGTGTATACCTTCGTGCAGTGGTACAACACCCAGCATCGCCACAGCGCCATCCGCTTCGTCACTCCGGAGCAACGCCACCGAGGCGAGGATCACCCGATTTTGGCGCAACGCAAGGCGCTCTACGAGCACGCCAAGGCCCGCAATCCACAACGCTGGAGCGGCCCGACGCGCAATTGGAACCCCATCGAGGCGGTCTGGCTCAACCCGCCCAAGGAGATCCAGGCAGAGGACCAGAACATTCGAGAAGCAGCATGAACGTTCAGCGGTCATCTTTCTTGACAAACACCAGGTGCGCAGCCAGGGAGGCGAGCCGGTGT